>JANQTO010000507.1 GCA_030731685.1 Nonlabens sp. | reverse complement strand
CTCATAGGAATGAATGCTGATAATACATCTCCGTGGATTTTCTGGCCAGTGCGCATTCTTATAATCTTCCCTATTTACCAAGTGCTTCTAGTGGTTATGGGTTGGCTTTTTGGCCAATTTGACTTCTTTTGGAATTTCGAGAAAAAGATGCTTTCCAGATTTGGTTTGAAATTCTAAAACGCTATTTCCTCAGTCCTTCAGGTTACATAGACAGATTTAAGCTGCTATTTTTATCCAAAGTGAAATAATATTTTATTAACTTCGGTGTATCACTTAAACCATTTTATGGAAATTACTGAAAACCCAACAAAGGTCACCCTGTGGATATCATACGTCTTACAAGCAATAATTGCGCTGTTCTTCTTGATGGGTGCAGCAATGAATTTATTGCAAACTGAAACTGCGGTAGCCAACGCTGAGGAGCTGGGCTATGATACTAACAGTTTACACTATATGGGTGCGGCTCTTTTACTGGCAACCTGCATATATGTTATTCCTAGGTTCATAGTACTAGGCGCTATATTACTCACTGGCTGGCTAGGTGGCGCAGTTGCGACGCATGTAATCCATCAAGATCCTATAGGCGTTGTTTTAATTCCTGTTTTATTTGCAATGCTCGTATGGCTTGTTGTTGTGTTGCGCAATAAGTCATACCATATTTTATTGCCGTTATAGCTTTGGAAATCCCAAATTCTCTCAAGTCAAACTCGTAAATTGTAAAGCCAACAAATCTTAAAAATTTAATTCGCACTATCTGTTTTCAGTAAACAATTAATGGCCAAGGATATAATCGTACCTTCCACAACTAGCTTAAACTTCACCTAAAATAGTCGCAACCAATCAGTTTTTTATGAGCCAACCAAACGACGATACTCTAAACGATTTACAAAAGCGTTTAGACCTTGTGCTACTAAGACAGGAAACGCTCCATAAAGAAGTGGACGAACTGCGCGCAAGTATTAACGCGTACAAATTACAACAATGGCAAGGCAATAAAAACACCGTAAAGCCAGATGTTTCAAGCCCCAAGAAAAGTATTCCTGACCAATCCCAACCGCAAACAGCGGCAGTTAAAAACCCAATCGAGTCACAAGATAGCACCCAAAAGAAAACTAGCGATTTACACAGGAATATCCAACAAGGGCGACCTAACGATACATCAAACCCTGACAGTAAAGACTCATGGCGAGCACCCAAGCAAACCAAATCAAGTGTCGAAAAGTTTATAGGCGAAAATCTTATTAATAAAATAGGAATTATAATAACCGTTATAGGTGTTGCGATAGGAGCTAAATATTCTATAGAGAACAATCTTATTAGTCCGCTTACGCGTATTATTTTAGGTTATTTAAGTGGTCTTGCACTCTTGGTAACGGGTATTAAACTCAAGAAAAACTACACAAATTATAGTGCTGTGCTCGTGAGCGGTGCAATCGCCATCTTTTACTTTATAACTTTTGCTGGTTATAGTTTCTATGATTTAATACCGCAAGCAGTTGCTTTTGTACTCATGTTTATGTTTACCGTATTCTCGGTTGTTGCCGCGATAAATTACAATAAGCAAATTATAGCGCATATAGGTCTTGTGGGCGCTTATGCTGTGCCATTTTTGTTGAGCGATGGTTCAGGAAAAGTTGCCGTATTGTTCAGTTATATGGCTATAATCAATATAGGTATACTCTTTATTGCATTTAAAAAATACTGGAAGCCGCTATACTTCGTAAGTTTTGCGCTCACGTGGATGATTTACAGCACATGGACTTTTGACGAATACGTGCCCTCTGAACACCTCGTGTTAGGTCTTGGGTTCACAACCATTACATTTCTAACATTTTACGTGATGTTTCTTGCTTACAAATTCATAAAGAAAGAAGACTATCAGCTTGTAGATGGAG
>JANQTO010000506.1 GCA_030731685.1 Nonlabens sp. | reverse complement strand
GTCGTACATGAGTTCAAACTTTTCATGTAATTCAAAGAATGATTTGCCTGTGACGTTCCAGTGAAAATTTCTTAGTTTTTGATAGTATACATGGTAATCGGCTAGGAGCGTGTTAAGTTCCTTTACTGTTTTTTCGTTTTCTTTTTTATTGAGATTCAAATAGCTCATTTTCTTGGTTTTTATGTTCATTATAAAAGTAAGAAAATGAAACAGCGCCTACCCTTAAAATAGGGTTAAAGTCTGCGTTGTTAAGAATCTTTTATGACAAAAAAACGCTCAAAGCTGCCGTCTGGCAAGTGCATCCACAATAGTGGTGCAAAACCTCGCGCTAGTGATTGCTGGGTAAGTTCCACGATTTCAGCAAACGTGCAGGAAGTATCCAATGCGTGAGCTTGCATTTTCCACGCGTGTTTTTCTGGAGCATAGTAGGTGTTTGTTGTGTCCGCTTTCGCGAAAGCGGAAAACCCCACATAATATCCAGCAATGGACTGTTTGTTGATATAGGGAAAATCATGCTGCCAGAGTTCCCTAGGAATAAAAACGTGTGCTAGGAAACAGACTTGTTGTTTTATTTCATTTACATCTACGTGCCACGGCTCGAGTGCTTCCATAGCCTGTTCTGTATATAGCAGTGGTAGCTGGTGCGCATGTAATCTGTTCAATTTAAACAGCAAATTGTCACGCCTGTTAGGTCCAACATACCTTGCAAGTTCTATTTTTATTGGGTCATTTTTGGCGATTTTAGCCTCGGTGTGATTAGGGTCGTAGATGTAAAATTTATAGACCAATTCTATGTGAAGCAGTTTGCCGGTTTTCAAGTCTTGTAGGATATAATCCAACTCACCCAATGTTACCTTGCCCTTAAAAATTTGCAGATTGTGCGTGACGAGCTCATAATTTGTAGACTGCTCCACACAAAACTTGAAAAAGTACTCAGCACGCTTTCCTAATAAGGTGCCGTGTGGTATCGCTGGAAGTTCTAATGATTCTTTTGCGTCGAGGTCTAAGTCAAATTTGAATTGCGACAGCTTAAAAATGCGAAGCCCACACAGGTTATCGTTCCACAGGCTTGCAGTTTTATAGAAAGCAGCAAACCTGTTGTAATTATCCATGACTCGCTGGTGCAGGTTCTAATTTGTAGCCTTGGCTTTTTAAATAAACGCCGGCACTAGGACCTTCATTGAATAATAAGTCCAGTCCCGATAATGGCTGTAAAAAACCAAATTTCTCCTGAAAGACTTGCATGTAGTTATCTAGGTGGAGTAGCGGAGCTGTTTTAGCAGTCACTAGACGTGCAGCAGTTTTATTTGCTGTATAATCGTCACTAAGGGTTATTGCCGCTTGAATATTCATTCGTTTAAAAAGATACTGGGCTGTCCGTAAATTCCAGTCTTGCAATTTTTCAGGAATATCAGTAAACAATGCCATAAGTTCATGTGCATAATAGTCGTAAAACGGACTGCTTCTATACGCACTTTGAATACTCTTTAAATGGTTGCTCGCCCACGGCTGGCTGTTGTCAATTTGTATAGACTTGTAAGGCGCAGAGTGTTCAGACTTTGTATGAACTATAGGAATTTGCAAGGCCAGCTTGCCATTTGCAGCAGCTATAACTGTTCTGTTTCTATAGGTTTGTTTGATAAAACTATCGTGAAGGTCCCAAGTTATTACGCCAGCGTGATAAGCGTACACAAGCGAGACCACATCCATAAAATAAGAAGGATGTAGCGTTACCATTAGGAGTCTTTAGATGCCTTGCGTTTCTTTAAATAGAGATTGATACCGAAATAAGCAGCAAGCGCAATTAAGAAATACCAAAAATAAGTGACGGGTTTGCCGCCACCATTTACGGTTGTGAAAACGCGCTCTGGACGCAAACCACTGCCGTTAGGGTC
>JANQTO010000505.1 GCA_030731685.1 Nonlabens sp. | reverse complement strand
ACTGAATTTATGACTGCAAAAGTTCGTAAGATTAATGAAATAAGACGACAAAAAAATGAGGAAACGGCTAGGACAGGTAGCGATGCTGAGATTCTAGATCCTTACGAATTTGAATACTATCTTTTGTGTAACAAAATTTGTGGTGAATCACACTTTAATATGCAAATGAAAATGGTGGTGGAGACTGAAGAAGAATTCAACGCCTGGTTATCGACACTTGAAACTTTTGAAACAAAAATGGCGGCTACCGCTGCAACTGAATAATAATTATGGGACACGCAATTGCAACTGATGCTCACGAAGAAGGTCACCACCATCACAAAGAGACCTTTGTAACAAAATATATTTTCTCTCAGGATCACAAGATGATTGCTAAGCAATATCTTGTGACTGGACTCATCATGGGTGCCATAGGTATCGCTATGTCGGTTCTTATGAGAATGCAGCTGGCAAACCCGGCAGAACCAAACATGGTATTTCAAGCGTTGTTAGGTAAATGGGCGCCAGATGGTGTCATGAATCCTAATATGTACCTTGCTCTTGTTACTATTCATGGTACAATCATGGTATTCTTTGTGCTTACTGCTGGTTTGAGTGGTACGTTCTCTAACTTTTTAATTCCATTGCAAATAGGTGCTCGAGATATGGCTTCAGGATTCCTTAATATGGTTTCTTACTGGTTATTTTTCTTGTCATCGGTTATCATGATTAGTTCTCTTTTTGTTGAACTAGGTCCTGCGGCAGCTGGTTGGACTATTTATCCACCTTTGAGTGCTGTTCCAGAGGCTATGGGTGGTTCTGGAACGGGTATGACGCTCTGGTTGGTTTCTATGGCCATCTTTATCGCATCATCCTTACTTGGCTCACTGAACTATGTGGTTACCGTTATAAACTTGCGTACTAAAGGTATGTCTATGACAAGATTACCACTTACTATCTGGGCATTCTTTGTAACAGCAATTATAGGTATCGTGTCGTTCCCTGTATTATTTGCAGCGGCGTTACTTCTTATCATGGATAGAAGTTTTGGAACCTCCTTCTTCTTATCTGACATTTATATACAAGGTGAAGTACTTGCACACCAAGGTGGTTCTCCAGTACTTTTTGAACACTTATTTTGGTTCTTAGGTCACCCAGAGGTTTATATCGTATTATTACCTGCACTAGGTATTACCTCAGAAATTATTGCTACAAATTCTCGCAAACCTATATTTGGTTACCGAGCGATGGTTGCTTCTATTTTGGCGATTGCGTTTCTATCTACCATTGTTTGGGGTCACCACATGTTTATTTCGGGAATGAATCCGTTCTTAGGTTCGGTGTTTACATTTACGACATTACTTATTGCGATACCATCTGCTGTAAAAGCATTTAACTATATCACAACATTATGGAAAGGTAACTTGCAGCTCAACCCTGCCATGTTATTCTCTATAGGGCTTGTATCAACTTTTATAACAGGTGGTCTTACAGGAATTATCCTCGGTGATAGCACACTCGACATTAATGTACACGATACATACTTCGTTGTGGCTCACTTTCACCTGGTAATGGGTATATCTGCACTTTATGGCTTATTTGCTGGGGTTTACCACTGGTTCCCAAAAATGTTTAACCGCATGATGGATAAAAACCTTGGGTATATACATTTCTGGTTGACTGCAATAGGTGCTTATGGTGTTTTCTTCCCGATGCACTTTGTAGGCATGGCAGGTCTTCCAAGACGTTACTACTCAAATACAGCATTCCCGTACTTTGATGACCTTGCAGACACTAATAAAATGATTACCTACTTTGCTATTGCTACGGCGTTTGCTCAGTTGTTCTTCGTTTACAATTTTGTAAAATCTATTTTCTATGGTAAGAAAGCTCCGCTTAACCCATGGAAGTCTAATA
>JANQTO010000504.1:1471-1902 GCA_030731685.1 Nonlabens sp. | reverse complement strand
AGCGTGGACCGCTCGCCATCATGCGTATGTCGTTTGCTATTTTATTGAGAGAAACTGCTAGTTGCTTAAGCGCACCATGAGTTTCTACAAGCCCATCGTGTGCAGCAAGTGCCTCAAATTTGTTAGGCGCTGTGATAAAAGGTTGCTGGGTAAAATCGGCAATATATTTTGCTACTAAGACATCGTAACCGTCTGGTGTGTTGAGTCCTGTTCCTACGGCTGTACCACCTAAAGCAAGTTCAGATAAGTGCTTAAGTGTATTTTCTAGTGCTATGATTCCATGGTCCAGTTGTGAAACATAACCAGAAAATTCTTGGCCTAGTGTAAGTGGCGTTGCGTCCATCAAGTGTGTGCGACCTATTTTCACAACGTCCATAAATTCTATAGACTTGTTATGTAGTGTATTGCGCAGTTGTTTTACACCTGGAATC
>JANQTO010000504.1:0-1461 GCA_030731685.1 Nonlabens sp. | reverse complement strand
GCCTTAATTACAGGCTCATCAGTACCTATGATTTTGCCTGCAAGTTGCTGCGCGCGGTTTGCAATAACCTCGTTCACATTCATATTAGACTGTGTTCCAGAACCAGTTTGCCATATCACTAGCGGGAACTGGTCATCGTGCTTACCATCTAGAATTTCATCACAAACCTGTGCAATTAAATCACGTTTCTCTTCAGAAAGTACGCCAAGCTCACAGTTTGTAAAAGCAGCAGCTTTTTTAAGAACTGCAAATCCGTAGACTATTTCTAGCGGCATACTTCCAGGAGCTCCTATTTTAAAATTCTCGCGGGAACGCTGTGTTTGCGCGCCCCACAATTTATCTGCAGGCACCTCAATGGTTCCCATGGTATCTTTTTCGATTCTATATTCCATGCTATGACTATTTTACACAAAGATAGGTAAGGAGTCCGCTTTCGCGAAAGCGTAATCGCCACAATCCTGCACTTTATAAACAGAAATTTGTTGATAATTCCATGTTCTCACTTTTATTGTTTCCCCAAACCGATTATCTTTGCAATCAAATTACAAGACATGGATTTTACATTTGCACAGTATTTAGGCTTTTTAGCATTTTTGCTTATTCTAACGATTGGTTTTTGGTTAATGATTTTGCTTACCGCTTTTATCATTCCTTACTGGTTAACTGGAACATTCATTGAGAAGTTTAAAATGAAAAAAGAAGCAAAGCGTAAAGCACTCGAGGAGAATGCTTAATCTTTAATTATATATTAGGAATCCAGCTCAAAGCTGGATTTTTTATGCCCTATTTTTAACATCACATTATACTAAAAATGCCCGTGGATTTCACGGGCATTTAGATGTTAAAAAAATAGCTTTTATTTTTCCTCAGGTTTTAGTACTGCAAGAATGTAGTCCTTATTTAGGTACTTGTTTGCAGCTTTTTTGATATCGTCTTGCGTGATACTGTTTACCATAGCTTCAAATGCTACTTGTTCTTTAGCATCCAGTTTATCTTCATCTATGCCAGATATGAGGTTCAACCAGTAACGGTTAGATTGCAAGTCTTCTTTATGTTCTAACAAATACGCTTCTTTTACCTTATTCAAATCTTTCTCTGTAGGTCCAGATTTCTTAATGGTTGCAATCTCTTCCATGGTTGCTGCAACGAGTTTATCTACATTATCTGGTCCACATGGAAATGAGATTCCAAAGTTGAAACTAGCATAGGGTATTTTAGACATGCTACCGCGAGCACCACCACCATAAATTCCACCTTCTTTTTCTCTGAGGGTTTCGATGATTTTAATAGTGAGAATTTCTCCAAGGGCGTCTACGTGCATGTCTTCTTTTGCACTATATTTAGGGATTTCATAGTTCCAAGTGATACGTACGGAACTTTTATCTTCTGTTCCTTTGTTAACTGTTATGTTACGCGTTCCCTGCTTTTCTCTCCACGTAGAAACTTTGTAGTTTTCTTTGC
>JANQTO010000503.1:1205-1909 GCA_030731685.1 Nonlabens sp. | reverse complement strand
GAGTACACATTCAACTTTGTAGACATCACAGTTGGTAACGATACACAATACGATGCCTTAGTAACTGGTGTAAGCGATATTAAACCTCCGCTACGCTTGAATCTATACCCATACGCGTCTATTATTTCTAATTATAACAATGGCACGTCAGAGACTGTTTATAACGCAGGTATGGACGTTAAATATGGTTTGAGCGATGCATTCACCTTAGATGCTACCTTAATCCCCGATTTTGGACAAGTAGCCTTTGATGCTGTTGTTCTCAACTTAGGACCATTTGAGCAAACATTTAGTGAGAATAGGGCTTTTTTTACAGAAGGCACAGACCTTTTTAGCAAAGGCGATTTATTTTTCTCCCGGCGCATCGGTCAGCGACCATCGGGCGCATCTAGTTTAGGTTTGCTAGAAAATGAGCAAGTACTGGATAACCCATCAAATGCAAAATTGCTAAACTCCATTAAAGTAACAGGTCGTACAGAAGGTGGTCTGGGAATAGGTGTTTTAAATGCGTTTACAGAACGTACAGAAGCAGCAATAGTTAATATGGAAACAAATACAGTAAGAAATGTGCTTACCGAGCCGTTCACTAACTATAACATTGCGGTATTGGACCAGCAATTTGGACAGAACAGTTCTGTTTTTCTAACAAATTCTACCACGCTTAGAAATGGTTCGTTTACAGATGCTTTGGCAACAGCATTAGG
>JANQTO010000503.1:0-1195 GCA_030731685.1 Nonlabens sp. | reverse complement strand
GCATTAGGTGTCAACTTAAATAATAAAGAAGGCTCCCAAAATTTACGCAGCGAATTAAAAATAAGCAATAGGTTCACGCCAAGTGGCACCGTAAGTGGAATGAGCACAGAAAATATATGGAACAAAACAAGCGGGAAATGGCGACCTACACTAGGACACTTTTATACAAGTAAAAATTATAACATCAATGATTTAGGTGTTAATTTCAGGACAGACTTTCATACATTTTTGGGTGATATGCGATATGTGCAGTTCACGCCACAAGGTATATTCAATAGGTACAATGTAACCTTCCGTTCCAGACACAGGCGCGTGGCTTCTACGGGAGTCCATACGGGTAGCAGCTTTGAGATAAATCCATTTTTTGTGTTGCGAGATAGATTTGCTTTTGGTGCAACCGGCGCCTATAATACAGAGAGTAAAGACCAGTTTGAGTCCCGTATTCCTAATTTACTTGCGCGATATGCCAGCAGTGGCTCTGTTAATGGTTTTATATCATCAGATTACCGTAGAAAATTTGCTATAGATGTAAGAGGAAACTATTTCTCAAGATTTAATCATGATGAAAAGGCATATTCTTTTAACATATCACCGCGATACCGATTCTCAAACGAATTCTTACTGGTTTATGGTTTTAACTGGAATAAGAATGATAATCGTGATAGCTACGTTACGCTTATAAATTCAAACCAAACATCTATTTTTAGTGAACGCGATACGCATTCTGTAGAAAATAGCATGCGAGGCACCTATAACTTCAACAATAGACAAGCGCTAAGTCTTTCCTTTAGAAATTTTTGGTCCAGAGCTTCGTTTAGTAGTGATTTCAAGGAATTGAACAGTGACGGAACTCTTGCAGACAGTGACTATGTTCCCGATGAAAATAGGAGCCCTGACGCTAACTTCAATATTTGGAACCTGGATTTGTCTTACAGATGGCGTTTTGCACCTGGCAGCGAGGCGACATTGCTGTATCGCAATAATATTTTCAATAGAGATAATCAAGGAAGTATTACCTATCAAGAAAGTTTAGCTGACCTATTCGTCCAGCCTGTGAATCACAACATTTCTTTACGCGTCATTTATTTCTTGGACGTAAACGATGCCAAACAGTGGTTCCGTTCCAGCTAAAGCGATTACCTTTGACCTATGATTCACGCAACAAACATTCATAAAAAATTTGGTGACCTTGAAG
>JANQTO010000502.1 GCA_030731685.1 Nonlabens sp. | reverse complement strand
TATGTTTTTGTTTTTGCAAATATACTATAAAGCAATTACGGGAATTCGTGATTGAAACCTTAAATTTGTGTTATAAATACGAACATTATGAAAAAAATACTTTTAGCTACATTGATAATGAGTGCATTAGTTTCCTGTAAGGAACAAAATGCAGACGAAGAGATGCCTGCACTAAATGATGAGCAAGTTCAGGAAATGGCAGAAAATTCTGGAAACGGCATGCAAGAACCTTCTTTTATGAATTACGGTGCACCCGTAACCGTAGATGGTGCTATGACTGCTGCCGCATTAGAGAAAAAGTTTGCAAACCTTAAAGAAGGTGATACCCTACAAGTAAAAGTGCGCGGTATTATGGAAAGTGTATGTGTAAATAAAGGCTGCTGGGCAGACCTTAAAATGGGTGATGGCACGGCATCTGTAAAATTTAAGGATTACGGTTTTTTCGTTCCTAAAAATGCTGCTGGTAAAGAAGCAATTTTTAATGGTATCGCATTTAAATCAGTTACTCCAGTGGATGAGCTTAGACATTATGCTGAGGATGCTGGAAAATCTAAAGAAGAAATTGCAGCGATTACAAAACCTAAAATAACGCTGAGCATCCTTGCAGATGGTGCGCTTGTCGAGAAATTTGACAATCCAGACGTAATCATCCCAGAAAAGAAAACCAAATAAATGCTCAAACGCGAGCTTTACGTCACAGACGACGGCAGTAATTCCATCTATTTACCAGAGTGGAACGAGTATTACCATTCTAAAAAAGGCGCTGTACAAGAAGCAATGCACGTATTTCTTGATATGGGAATGCATGTGTCTTGTGAGCTTGCAAGGAGCCGTGCGACGCAGCAGTTTATGCAGAGCGATAGCGAAGTACGAAAGCGAACTCCTGAAAAACTAAGCATTTCTATTTTAGAATACGGTCTAGGAACTGGTCTCAACGCTTTTTTAACAGCGCAACACGCTCCAGACGGCGTTCATATTAATTACACGGCGGTGGAGGCGTATCCTGTTACCGTTGACGAAATTAAAATGGTAGACTACGGGAACAAACTGGGTGATAATGCCTTGTATATGCGTATGCACGAGCTTGCTTGGGAATCACCACAGGCATTAACAGACAATTTTACGATAACCAAGTTAGAGCAGAAATTCCAACAGATTGATGCAAAAGAAGAACACGACGTCATTTATTATGATGTTTTCGGCCCACGTGTACAACCAGATTTGTGGAGTATAGAAATGATTCAGGCAGCGCATGATGCCCTTAAAAAAGACGGTATTCTCGTTACGTATTGCGCAGCAGGTTTTGTAAGGCGCAATATGATTGCTGCAGGTTTTACCGTAGAACGGCTACCAGGACCTCCAGGAAAACGAGAAATGTTGCGAGGCAGAAAAGGTTGATTAGGTAATTACATTATTCTATTTTTTCACCCCTTAAATTTTGAAATATAAAAAACGTCCATAATCGCAATTGCGATTATGGACGTTTTTGCAAATGGCGGTATGTGTTATTGCTTGATAAATTGTGCGTCTAAAACAAGCTTTACTTTGTCAGAAACGACAATGTTTCCAGCTTCAGTCACAGCACTCCATGTAAGTCCAAAATCTTTACGGTTTAACTCACCAGTGATTTCAAAACCAGCCTTAGTCTGTCCATAAGGGTCTACAGCAACACCGTTCAAGGCGAGGTCTAAGGTTACAGATTTTGTCACACCTTTAATCGTTAAATCACCTGTTACGGTATCGCTTGTTGCGTTGGTAGATTTGAATGAAAGGGCAGGAAAGGCAGCTGCATCAAAAAAGTCGGCAGACTTTAAGTGGCCGTCGCGGTCTGCATTCTTAGTGTCTATAGAATCTATTTGTGCGATGAATTCAAAAGATGCATTTGTAAAATCATCACCTGTTGCAGAGATT
>JANQTO010000501.1 GCA_030731685.1 Nonlabens sp. | reverse complement strand
AATCAATAGTTTCATGCACGTTTTTTAATTGAACTTTTCCAGTGTTCAAGTACTAAAACCCCTTCAACAATTCATAAATCCTATTCATAGCCTCAGTGATTTGCTCCTCACTCGCAGCATAAGAAATACGTATACATCCTGGTGCACCAAAAGCATCTCCCGTTACCGTGGCAACACCTGTTTCTTCTAGGAGCATCATGGCAAAATCTGTTGCATTTTCAATGGTGTGTCCTTTCACGGTTTTACCGTAGTAGAACGAAACGTCTGGAAAAGCATAAAAAGCTCCATCTGGAGTTGCGGTTTTAAAGCCTGGAATTTTATTCAATAAGTCTAAGATGAGCAAACGTCTTTTTGCAAATGCATCTATCATATACTGTATTTTAGAAACCGGAGCTTCTAATGCAGTAATTGCTGCGCGTTGTGCGATGCAGTTTGTTCCACTGGTGATTTGTCCCTGCATTTTATTACAGGCACGGGCTATCCACGCCGGTGCGCCTAGATAACCTAGTCTCCATCCAGTCATTGCAAATGCTTTACTCAGTCCGTTAATGGTGACTGTACGGTCTTTCATGCCAGGCAAGCTCGCTATACTCACGTGCTCACCTACATAATTCATGTGCTCATAAATCTCATCGCTCACTACGATAATATCTGGGTGGTCTGCTAGGACGGCTGCAAAAGACGCAAGTTCTTCCTTATTAAACACCGCACCACTTGGATTATTAGGCGAGGAGAATAAAATCATTTTGGTCTTTGGAGTGATTGCTGCTTTCAGTTGTGCAGCTGTAATTTTAAAACCTTGTTCTACGCCTGCGCGTACTTCGACTGGAACACCTTCGGAGAGTTCTACGATAGCTGCATAGCTTACCCAGTATGGTGCTGGTAAAATACACTCATCACCTTTATTGAGGAGCACCATCGCTACGTTTGCAATAGATTGTTTTGCACCCGTAGAAACGACAATCTCGTCACGCGTGTAAGTTAAACCGTTATCACGCTTAAATTTGGTAATAACCGCATCTTTCAAGTCTGCGTAACCATCTACTGGTGAGTAACCATTATAGTTGTCATTTATCGCTTGTATAGCTGCGTCCTTCACAAAATCTGGCGTATTAAAATCTGGTTCTCCCAGACTAAGTCCTATAATATCTTTTCCTTGTTCTTTGAGTTCACGCGCTTTGGCAGCCATTGCAAGAGTTTCACTAACAGGTAAATTATTAATACGGTCAGATAAGTGTGGGTTCATGTTGTGATTTTAGAAATACAAAAATATCATTTAAGTGCGTGTAACTGGTGGTGCAATTGCATATTAATCAGCTATTTTTGCACAAATTATCACCAGTGGCCCAAATCATAAAAGAATACTTCCCGCACATTACCGATTCCCAAATGGCGCATTTCGAGCAATTAGGAGCATTATATCAAGAATGGAACGCCCAAATCAATGTGATATCACGTAAAGATATCGATGAACTTTACGTAAAGCATGTGCTTCATTCCTTAGGGATTGTTTCGGTTGTTCGCTTTCGCGAAAGCTTACCCAATACACCAGGCGGAACCAGAGTACTAGATGTAGGTACTGGCGGCGGTTTTCCCGGCATACCACTTGCCATTATGTTTCCTAAAACGCAATTTCACCTCATAGATTCTAAAGGTAAAAAAATAAAGGTGGTTGATGCGGTCGTAGAGGCGCTGGGCCTTAAAAACGTGACCACAGAACATGGCCGTGCTGAAAAGGTAAAAGGTAAATTTGACTTTATCGTTTCAAGAGCTGTTACCAGCATGCCCGAATTTGTGAGCTGGACGCGCAATAAAGTGCGCAAGGACAGCTATCATGAAATTGAAAACGGTATCTTATATTTAAAAGGTGGCGATTTAAGAGAAGAGCTCAAACCTTTTCCACGAGCGCATATTTA
>JANQTO010000500.1 GCA_030731685.1 Nonlabens sp. | reverse complement strand
CGCTATAATACGTTGAAGTTTCCTCCAGCAAATTATGGCTATTACCGAATTGCAGTGCAATCTAAGGACGTTCCAGAACTCAACAGCGCGCAGTTTTCACAATCTACCACCACACAAGGAAGCTACCGTTCCTATGCTATATACAGTGTAAAGCGAGAAGAGCTCAAGGAAGATAACCAAACGCATCTTTTTATTACGCTAGATAAGAAGGTTCCAGTGAGCAAAATTGCCTTTGAGGTAAGCAATAAATACGATTATTTTAGACCCATACGCATACAATATGTTACAGACAGTGTAAAGACTGAAAAAGGCTGGATGCGCAATTATGGCAATCTAACAAGCGGCACGATAAGTTCCAGAGAACCTATTTCCTTTGACGTTCCCAGCACAAGTTTAAAACAATTAAAAATCATTATCGAAAACGGTGATAACCAACCACTCCATATTGAACCTACAACTATAGAAGGCTATAAAGTTATGCTCGTAGCTCGATTTGAACAAGACACAAGATATTTCTTAACATATGGCGATAGCGAGCTTACTAAACCAGACTACGACATTGAGCGGTTTAAAGATAATGTACCTAAAAATCTTAGTAACTTGACCCTAGGTCCTATCCGTGAGGTTGTTAAAACCATTGCAGGTCCTACCGAACCTCTATTTAGTAAAATAGCTTGGCTATGGGCGATTATGACTGTAATTATGCTTGTCATAGGTTGGTACACCGTTAAAATGATACGTAAGCAGTAACGATTAGCGTTTCTCGCACACGTATCTCAATAAGCTCCATCATGTCATATATATCAAAAAAGACCTTCAAAATGACAACGA
This sequence comes from Nonlabens sp., assembly GCA_030731685.1. Lineage (GTDB taxonomy): Bacteria > Bacteroidota > Bacteroidia > Flavobacteriales > Flavobacteriaceae > Nonlabens. Next base: position 1,086 of record JANQTO010000500.1, on the reverse strand, counting down.
AATTGAAGTTGGTATTTACGCTATTACTAATCATATGCTTTTCCCTTACAGTAAATGCTCAAGATAAAGTAGAGCGCGAGTTTGCTATAACACCAGCAGTCGTTCCTACGAACGCTCTAAAAGCGATGAATGAGGTACCCAATAGTAGAACATTTAAGTGGTATAAAGAATTAAGCGGCGACAAGATTTCATACGAGGCAAAAGGCACCTGGCAACGAAAACCAGCAAGCATTGAATTTGATAAAAACGGCGTTCTCGAAGACATAGAAATTACGGAAAAGAAACGCGCTATTCCAGACAATATCAATGACCAAATTATCGCGACACTGGATGCAACAAGCTCTCGTTTTAAAATTAAAAAAATACAGTTCCAGTACAACAATACGGGAGAACCCATGGCTATAATTCTGGAGCAAATTTCAAATAAACAACTTGCACCGTTTTATGAACTTATTGTTTCGTTGAAGATAGATGGTGCCTATGAACGTTTTGAGTACCTTTTTGATAGTACGGGAAATTTTGTGAAACGATTCAGGCTTGTAGAGCGTAACGATTTTAATATTCAGTTTTAACATGCGCATTGCCACTGTCGTGATTTTATGTATGCTCTCAGGAAGTATGGTGGTTAAGGCACAGTCTGCAGATGCTGGTTTGTTGCCATCTATCAATCTTATTTACAAATCACAGAATTATGCCGTTAATTTTAGATTAGAGTCTAGACAATTTTTCTACGATAATCCGGTTGGTTCTCGTGGTAACTTAACCTATGATTATGGACTTACTGATGTTTCAGCGCTCGTCTCTAAAAAGGTAGGGTTTGACCAAACCGCAGCGCTGGGCTATCTTTTCAGATGGAATGGCGGTTATGCTGACCATCGTTTCATGCAACAGTTTATTATCACTCGGCGGTTATCGAGTTATAAACTTACGCACCGTTTTGTTACTGATCAAACATTCTCTCCGCGAGAAACTGCAATTTATCGATTGCGCTACAGAGTTGCTGTAGAATTGCCACTTGCAGGAAACAAGGTAGATGTAAATGAGTTTTATTTCAAAATAAATCACGAGTATCTCAGTGCCTTGCAA
>JANQTO010000499.1 GCA_030731685.1 Nonlabens sp. | reverse complement strand
AGCTTCGGCTCGCTTTTTTTATGGATAGAGATTGCGACGTTGTAGTGTTTATTTGGTTCGCTTTCGCGAAAGCGAAACATTTCAAAATACCTTTTCACAGCTACTAAAAATGGATTTAGTTAAAAAATCATAGCGGTAAATTGCTAGATAAAATAAACCAACTCAAGTTTCTTTTGTAGTATTTTTAAGACTTGAAACAATTCATAATCATACTCGTAGCATTATGTGCATCATCCGTAGCTTCTGGTCAGAACGAGGCCAATTGGTGGTTTTTCGGTGATTTTGCGGGTATAGATTTTAACACAGGTATTCCTGTTGCGACAACTGTGGGCCAACTACAAACCTTAGAAGGTTGCGCGAGTATTGCAGACCCATGTGGCGCACTATTGTTTTATACAGATGGTATAACGGTATGGGACAGCAGCCACCAGGTGATGGTAAACGGTAACGGACTGCTAGGTGACCCATCGAGTACACAAAGCGCTATTGTCATACCACAACCAGCAAGCACTACGCGTTACTACATCTTTACAGTTGGTGACAATTTCCCCAGAACAGGACTCAACTACTCGGTGGTGGACATGACCTTAAACGGTGGTTTAGGAGCTATTGTTCCTGGACAAAAAAACATCAATCTCCTTGCCGACTCTACCGAAAAAGTCACCGCCGCCGTGAGTGCAACTGGTGATAGTGCATGGATTCTAAGTTACGGTGAAGAGGTTGCTGGCAGCGGTAATTTCAACAGTTTTTATGCATTTAAACTTACCGCAAGCGGTATGGACCTAGCGGCAACCGTGCGCTCAACATTTAACAATGTACAAACAGCAGACCGTAGAGGATATTTAAGGATATCACCAGATGGTGCTGCCATAGCCATGATGACGCAGCAATTTGTAGACGCCACAAATGTTAATGAAACCGCACGCGGCGCTTGGTTTTTTAGATTTAACAATGCAACAGGTGCCGTTTTTAACGCGCAACGATTACAATTTCCAAGTGGTTTGCACGCCTACGGAACAGAATTTTCAACTGATAATTCTAAAATATATGTAGACCTTAACACCGCCCAAAGCGGTATCGCAGGCGATAGAACGCTAGTCCAATATGATAGAACGAATCCGTCATTTACAACCACACCCGTAACCATATACCAAACTGATGTCACTGACCCAAGCGACGACGTTTCGCGAGGTGGTTTGCAACTCGGACCTAACGGTTCCATTTATTACACACGCAAAAATACCCAATGGCTTAGCACCATTACCAACCCAAATGCCGCAGGAGCAGCTGCCGGTTTTGTCCTTGATGGTTTTATGGTAGACGCCAGTACAACGGTGCAAGAAGGATTGCCACCTTTTTACAACGCCTTTTTTAATCCGTCGTTTCAATTTGTAGAAGGATGTGCGCGTGCAAGTACATCATTTACTGCTGACGGTATCGCGAGCTGTCCTGGTAGCAGCGTTATTTGGGATTTTGGTGACCCAGCGAGTGGCGCGGCAAATTCGTCTACAGCAACAAATCCATCGCACGTGTATAATGCTACTGGAACCTATACGGTGACTTTGTTGATAAGGACCATACGCGGTGTTTATAGCAGCACCAAACAAGTGACCATTGCAAACAGTCCGGTGGTAAATACCATTGCACCTATCGTTTTGTGCGATGATAGTTCCAATGATGGCGTGGTTCCTGTAGACGGAACTGCCATTATCGCAACAGCTTTAGGAACCCAAAGTGCAGCTATATTTCAGGGAACTATTCACAGTTCGCTACAAGACGCCACTGCAGATTTTAATGCCCTACCTCCTACTTTTCAAGCAACAACGGGAACATATTACGTACGGCTAGACAGTAGGGATTCCAACGGTTGCTTTGAAACCATACCGTTTACAATTACTATCAACGATTTACCTACCGCT
>JANQTO010000498.1 GCA_030731685.1 Nonlabens sp. | reverse complement strand
TCCCTTACTTTTTTGGCGGTGACGGAGCGACCTTTTTAATACATGAATCATATCTACAAGATGTTTTGCGTGCGCTGGATACGTACCGCATTCATGTTGACAAAAATCTTTCGCTTTCACTACGTGTAGGAAATATGAATGTGAGTGACATACTCAAAAACGGATACACTATTAAAATTGCTAAATCCAAACTCAATAAATTCCTCACGGTTCCTATAATATTAGGAAACGGTTTGAAGTATGCAGAAAGCAGCATCAAAGATAATTTTGATGAAGCAGAGCATCTCCTGACAGATACTAGCAAAATAAACCTCAAAGGCATGGAATGTCGTTGGGACGAAATTGCCCCAAAATCTCAAGATAATAAAGTTGTTTGTTTGCTAGTGAACAGTGTCCACGAAGATTCACAATCTGCACTATACAGTGATATCCTTAATATGATTACCATGCTGTTCGGTAGTTTGAAAGAACGCACGCCTATATCTGTTAATCGATTAAAACTTAAAGCCACCATCTCTAAAATTAGAAAAGAAATGATTGCTAGGATAGGCGAAAACAAAATGACCTATTTATTTAAGCATTGGATTGTAACCTATATGGGGAGTTTTTACTTTAAATATTTTAAAGAAGGTCAGGAATATCTTTCTAAGGTAAGCTTGTTGTCAGACACCATCATGATAGACGGCTCACTCAACATGGTGATGGAAGGAAATGTGCAGCAAATAGAGCGACTCACAAACTATCTTGATTTATTAGAAAAAGAAGGGAAGATTACCTATGGAATTCACACGACCTATGCCTCGGTCATGAGCTGTTATGTGCAGGACCGCAAGGATAATCATATTCATTTTGTGGACGGCACAGAAGGTGGTTACACCAGCGCAGCTATTATTTATAAAAGCAAGCTCGCGGCACTTTCATAGTTCGCTAAACATCACAAACCTATTTTGTAGTATTTTCTGCTTGCTTTGAATAAACAAGCACCGGTTCAACGTACCTTATTATAATCCAAATTTCCTTACTTTTGCAGCCTTAAAATCAATAGGTAGATGAGCACTAAATTCAACGAATACAAAGGATTAAACCTGCCCGAAGTAGATGCACGCATCAAGGCTTTTTGGAAGGAGAACGACATTTTCAACAAGTCCATGACGACGCGTGAAGGAAATGAGCCTTTTATTTTCTTTGAAGGACCACCTAGTGCAAACGGGTTGCCCGGCATTCACCACGTGATGGGCCGTACCATTAAAGATTTATTCTGCCGATTCAAAACCCAGCAAGGCTATCAAGTAAACCGTAAGGCTGGTTGGGACACGCATGGTCTTCCCGTAGAGCTAGGCGTTGAAAAAGCGTTAGGAATTACTAAAGAAGACATAGGCACAAAAATCACTGTAGAAGAGTATAACGAAGAATGTAAAAAAGCAGTCTTAAAGTATACTGATATATGGAGCAAAGTCACTGAGGACATGGGTTACTGGGTAGACATGAAAGACCCATACATTACCTATAAGTCTAAATATATGGAATCTGTATGGTGGCTGTTAAAGCAAATCTATTCTAAAGATTTACTCTATAAAGGCTACACCATACAACCCTACTCGCCTGCTGCGGGAACAGGTTTGAGTTCGCATGAACTTAACCAACCAGGCACCTATCAAGACGTTACGGACACTACGGTAACTGCACAATTTAAAGTTGTAGATACCACTAAACTACCGTTTGCCGTAAACCCAGCGATGGACGTATTTTTCCTAGCTTGGACGACCACGCCTTGGACATTGCCGTCGAACACCGCGCTTACCGTAGGACCTAAGATAGATTACGTTCTTGTAGAAACTTTTAATCAATACACAGGTGAGCCTATGCAGGTTATCCTTGCTGAGAAATTAGTGAGTTACCAGTTTGGGAAAAAATATGTTGCGTTTGAAG
>JANQTO010000497.1 GCA_030731685.1 Nonlabens sp. | reverse complement strand
CCTTTTATAGAATTTGACATGTCCTTTGATTTAGAACTTAATTGGGACGTTATTTATTTACAATACACACTAGATAGCGGTAATACTTGGAACATTTTGGGTGACGCTAGCGCACCTAACTGGTATAACTCTAGTAGATTGCCTAACGGTTCAAACTGCTTTAATTGTCCAGGTGCTCAATGGACTGGCACAGACCTTGTTTCAAAGAAATATTCTTATCCGCTAGCTAGCTTTAACAATCCTGCGAGCATTGCCTTTAGATTTGTACTTCATACAGATCAAAGTGTAACGGAAGAAGGTGCTATCGTAGATAACCTTGTTGTGACTGGAACATTGAGCAGTACAGATGCGGTTCTAGATAATTTATTTACCGTTTACCCAAATCCTTCAACGGGTCTTTTCACGCTAGCCTGGGATGGCGCGCAGAAACTGGACTATGTTGTTTACGATTTAAGCGGTAAGGAAATAATAAGTAATACAAACATTAAGACCACAGGACACCGTTTAGATTTATCAAGAGTTTCAAAAGGAATGTATTTCTTAAAAATTCAAACGGCAGAAGGAACTACTACAAAGAAACTACTCGTGCAGTAGTCAAACTACAAAATTTTAGAAATGCCGGTTATCTATATAGCCGGCATTTTAATTTTATACACGCTTTCAACATATTTCGCCTTATTTTTAGACCTCTTAAATATTCCTCTATGAAAAATATTATTGTTGCACTACTGTTTGTGGTAAGTTCCGCTTTCGCGAAAGCGCAATCCACACAGAACACCTACGTTAAAGAAAACTACACTAAAAAATCGTACGAGGTCGCCATGCGTGACGGTGTAAAATTATACACCACGGTCTACACACCAAAGAACGTAAAGGGAAAATCACCGATACTCATGCAGCGCACTTGTTACAGTGTTGCACCCTATGGCGACGATGCGTATCCAGCAAGGATAGGTCCCAATTCTTTTTTAATGGAAAAAGGATACATTTTTGTTTATCAAGACGTACGTGGCCGCTGGATGAGCGAGGGCGATTTTGATAATATGAGACCACATATTGCAGGTAATAATCCTAAGAATAAAAAGGACATAGACGAGAGTTCAGACACCTACGATACCATTGCGTGGCTCCTTAAAAACATTCCTAATAACAATGGTAAAGTGGGGCAATGGGGTATTTCGTATCCTGGTTTTTATACTGCCGCGGCTTTACCAGAGGCGCACCCGGCACTTGTTGCGTCTTCACCACAGGCACCTATAGGTGACTTTTTCTTTGACGACTTTCACCATATGGGAGCAACGTTACAAAGTTATTTAATGGCCTATCCAGTTTTTGGTCATCAAACAGAGCCTACCACAAAAAGCTGGTATAATGATAAATGGGATGCCATGCGTGCCGCTGGTAATTTAAAAGACAGTTACGACTTTAATATGCGTATAGGGCCGCTTAAAAATGTGACCGAGAACATTTTTCCAGATAATATATTTTGGAAGGAAGTAGCTACACATCCTAACTACGATGAGTTTTGGCAAAAACGTTCTATTATACCGCATCTTAAAAATGTAAATCACGCGGTTATGACCGTAGGTGGTTGGTTTGATGCTGAGGATTTATACGGACCGCTCAATATTTATAAAAACCTAGAGCGCAACAATCCTAAAATGAAAAGCAATACCATTGTTATGGGGCCATGGAGCCATGGTAATTGGGCACGTGAACCGGGCAGTCAAATGGTGAACCATATATATTATGGAGATAGCCTTTCTACTTTTTATCAGCGTGAGATCGAGACACCATTTTTTGAGCACCATCTTAAAGGAGCTTCCATGGAGGCTTTACCAGAGGCTTATATGTTTGATACTGGTGTGAAGGCTTGGAGCAAATTTGCGCAATGGCCACCTAGGGATAAGCAAGTAACCTTCAGTTTTGGTAAAAATGAAGAATTACTTGTAAATAAGAGCGGTGATGCCAGTGCGTCATTTTCGTATGTGAGTGATCCTGCAAAGCCGGTACCGTTTAGAAGCGAAATAACTCCAGTAACATTTACACCACGTGCATATATGACTGACGACCAGCGTCACGCATCGCGCAGGCCAGACGTTCTAACTTTTAAAACGGCCATTTTAGATAACGATATGCAACTGGCAGGTGAGATACAGGCAAACCTGGATGTTATACTTAATGGAATCACCGATGCAGATTTTATCGTGAAAATCATAGACGTGTATCCAGACGACGAGAAGAATGATGAAAAAACTCCAGAGCACATTACCCTTGCAGGTTACCAGCAACTAGTGCGTGCTGAAACTTTTAGAGGACGCTTTAGAAATGACTTCTCTAAACCACAACCGTTTGTAGAAGGTACTAAGGAAACAGTTAATTTCCCATTACAGGATATTTTACACACGTTTAAAAAAGGACACCGCATTATGATTCAAATACATAGCACGTGGTTCCCTTATATAGATAGAAACCCGCAGAAATACGTCGACAACATTTTTGAAGCAAATGAAGAAGACTTTACAGCTGGGCAAGTAACCATATTGGGTAGCAGTAGTGTGCAAGTAGGTAATGACCTTCCTGGTATCAAACAAGCTCCGATTATGAAGAAATAGTTCATTTAAAAACACTTAATCGAATTTTAACACTCGTTAACGGTCGATTGAGTGTTATTTTGGATATTTATCTTGATATTGCATATCCCTTAACATTAAATAAGTACTATCCATGATAATCAAGAGTACAGGATTTCTACTTGAAGCATATCACTTTTTAAAAGGTTTGATAACGCTCATCGCAAAAACATTCTTTTCTTTTTAAGGATTTTGCAATGTCTTAACAATCCCAGCAGGAAAAACCTGCTGGGATTGTTGTTTTTACAAGAATTGAAAATAGGTATCAATGAATCGTAAAATCACGTTTGATAGCCTTGAAATACCGTGTGATAAGCTGTTGTTTTCTTGAATTTTGATTTTTTTAAGCTAGGTTATGAAATTATGTTATCATCGAGACGCTTTATCCGTTGTTGTGCAATAATCTTTAAATTAGATTGTTATGTTTAGGTCGACTCTTTAATGAGCGTCATTGTTCAGGGCTCGCGATTAAATTCTAAGAAATTTTAACGATAGCTTAATACGATATGTTCTATTTTAGCCGAAAGAATTATATCTTTACCCCTTAACAAGAAAAAAATCAAATAATCAATAATTTTAAAATGAAGCAATCACTTTCAATTTTGTTCATGGCAGTAGTTATGATATTCAGCGTGTCTACAACTGCAACTGCAAGCACAACAACAGCCGTAACGACTGTTACAATGACAACTGCAACAGCAGCGTCACAACAAGAAGAGGCGAAAGCCGATGCGCCTAAAGAGGACATCACTTTTCACCAGGAATTAAAAAGACGTTTTATAGAAGGTGGACCATTCTTTATGGGTATCGTTCTTTTATGTCTTATTTTAGGTCTTGCTATTGCAATTGAGAGAATAATCTACTTAAATCTTTCTACTACAAACTCTAAAAAGCTTGCTGCCGATGTTGAGGCTGCACTTAAGAGCGGTGGCGTAGAAGCTGCAAAAGATGTGTGTCGTAATACAAAAGGCCCTGTTGCCTCTATTTATTACCAAGGTCTTGATAGAGCAGACGAAAGTGTTGAAGCAGCTGAAAAAGCAGTTGTAGCTTACGGAGGTGTTCAAATGGGACAGCTTGAGAAAAACGTTTCTTGGGTATCTTTATTTATTGCACTTGCGCCGATGCTTGGTTTCATGGGAACTGTAATAGGTATGATTCAGTCTTTTGATAGTATTGCAGAAGCTGGAGCAATGGATCCTACACTTGTTGCAACAGGTATTAAAGTAGCACTTCTTACAACTGTATTTGGTCTTGTGGTAGCTATTATACTTCAAATTTTTTATAACTATATCATTGCAAAGATTGATGCTATCGTTAACGATATGGAAGATGCATCTATCACGCTTATCGATATTCTTGTTGATTACAAGAACGGTAAATTATAGTCTTATAGTTCTAACATTTAAAAACCCAAATAATGGTTTTACATAAAGTATTAAAATACGCCGTGCTAGGGCTTTGCTTAATCGCTGCCGTGTTCTTTTTCTACACAGTGTCTGTAGGTGATGAGGCTATAAAAATGGATACAGATGGGGTGCAGGCGGTTACGCTTTCTCCTATGATGTTTCTGACATATATCGTAATGCTTATTGCGGTAGCACTCGTTGTTATTTTCCTAGTAAAGAATTTGCTAAGCAGCCCACAGAAACTCAAAAGTGCTGGTATTGCAATTGGTATTGCAGTTGTAATAATAGGAGTATCTTATGCGTTCTCTAATGGTAATGATGCCGACATGTTCAATGAACTTGTAGATACTGGTGACGATCCACTTACAAGTGGAGAATCAAAAGTAATAGGTGCGTCACTTATTACATTTTATATCGTTGGATTTCTAGCTGTGGCTTCTATAGCATGGACTGGAGTATCGAAACTACTTAAAAAATAACACACTATGGCTAAAAGAGCAGCTCCCGAAGTAAATGCGGGCTCTATGGCAGACATTGCGTTCTTGCTTCTGATTTTCTTCTTAGTTACAACAACTATTGAGGTGGACAGTGGTATTACAAGCAAGTTACCGCCAGAGCAGCCCGATGTGGAACAACCAGAGGTTAGACAGAGACATGTTTTCCAAGTAATTGTGAACTCAGACAATCAGCTGCTCGTTCAAGACGATGTAGTTGAGGTGAAAGATTTGAGTGAAATGGCTCAAAAATTCTTAGACAACGGTGGTAGCACAGAACCTGGTAAAACTTGTAATTACTGCCAAGGTGATCGTGACCCAGAATCTTCTGAAAATCCACAAAAAGCTGTTATTTCTCTATTTAATGACAGACTCGCCACATATAATATGTACGCGACTGTTATGAATGAGCTAGTGAAAGCCTACAATGTACTTAGAGACCGCGAAGCAATGTCACGCTATGGTGAGGCGTATACATCCATGGTGAAACGTGCAGCTGACTGGCCTAAGGAGGACCGTGAAGAACCAGAATATTTTGAACTTCAAGAGAAAATAGCAAAAATAGCAGACCTGTATCCAAGAAACTTGTCCGAAGGTGAACCTACTAAAAACTAAAACGCACTATGTCTAAATTTTCAAAAAAGAAAGGCGGCGATGTTCCAGCAATATCTACAGCTTCATTACCAGACATCGTATTTATGTTATTGTTCTTTTTCATGGTTGCAACTGTTATGCGTGAAGATGAATTAAGTGTGGAGAATAGACTTCCAGCAGCAAATCAAGTTGAGAAACTGGAAGACAGAAGCATGTTGATTTACATTTATGTGGGGAAACCAACAGCGGCTTATCAGAAACAATTTGGTGACAACGCTGTAATTCAGTTAGGTGATAAAATATCTCCAGCGGCGCGTGTTTATGATTACGTAAATACTAAACGTAACGCTATGGCCGAAGATATTCAAAATCAAATGATGGTTTCACTTAAAGTAGACCGAGAGGCTACGGTTGGTGTGCTTACAGATGTAAAAGAACAACTAAGACGTGCAAATGCCTTGAAGATTAACTACACGGCCACCAAAGGTGACCCTATGAATAATTTACGTCGATAAGACTTTTCAAATGTATTCAAAAGCCGTTTCTTGTGAAACGGCTTTTTTTATGAAGATACTTCTAATGTATATTTGTGCTATGAAAATGCTAGCGGTTTTAATATTTATTATAGGAACAAGTGTAGCCTTTGGTCAAAAGTCTGAGCAAACTGTAACTAATGTAATTCCTAACGTTGTGGATTCTCTTTATAGAGAAGACCAGATATACATCTCACTTGCATTTAACCTCATAAATAATGAGCCTACTTCATTTTCTCAAAATGGATTTTCTGGTGGTTTTCATATTGGGTTTATTAGAGATATGCCTTTTAATAAACGACGTAATAAAGCTATTGGAATAGGATTCGGCTTAGGGCGCAGTACTTACAATACCAATTTGTTGATAGGTGAAACCGTAAACGGCACGACGTCATTCAGTATTATTGAAGATGTGAGTGGCATAACACGAAACCGTTTTATTACAAACCAACTAGAAGTACCTATTCAGTATCGCTGGCGCACGTCGACTCCTACAGAGCATACCTTCTGGCGTATTCATGCGGGCGCAAAGGTTTCTTACGTTTTCTCGCATGTAGCTAAATATCAAGACCGAGACGGTTCTTTTAGAAATAGGAACATTAGCGAGTTGGACCTATTGCGTTATGCAGCCAGCTTAACTGTGGGCAACGGTAGTTTTAATGCATTTGTGCAGTACGATTTGAATCCGCTGTTTAATAGTAGTGCAAGGGTAAATGGTGAAGCGGTAAATCTACAGCCTATTAAATTTGGTGTAGAATTTTACTTACTTTAAATCTTGCTTTATACTTGGTAATCTTAGATGGTATAGTAGGAGCCAACTATTATTTGACTTAGAAAACCTATACCTATTCCGAACCACAATTCGTGTCCCTTATGTGCCTTCATGAATAATCTAGAAGACGCCGTGATGCCACTTGCCATAATTATAACCATGATGGTGTATAGCATAGGCAAGCTTAGTTTATAGCTTATCAATAGCACAAACCCCAGAGCGCCGCCGGCAGCTAGCATATGCAAGCTTATTTTATATCGTACGATAGCGAGTGCGAGCGATACAAAGCTTGCCATGAGTGTTCCTATGAAAAAATAGTACAGTGGCTGGTGCAAGCCATCTCTAAAAACGCCACGTAATAAAATTATGAGCAAAACACAGTAACATATTAGTGGAGTAATACGTTCTCGAACTTCAGATAGATGAATGGTCGTTACTGCCTTCAATATTTTCAAAACAAGAAATAGGAGAATAGGAATGGCCGCGGTTAGGATGAGAATGAGATACATTTTAGTGCGCATCAACTCAGGGTCAGACATGCTTACCTCTAAAAAATACCATAAGCTTACTAGCGCAGGCACAAAAATAGGGTTAGCGATATAGCTCCATGCCCTTAAGAACCACTTCATGCCCTCTAAATTTCTTTGCGTAAACGTGCAACGGGTATGTCGAGCTGCTCTCTGTATTTTGCGACCGTTCTACGAGCTATAGGATAACCTTTTTCTTTTAGAATTTCTGCAAGTCGCTGGTCGGTAAGTGGTTTGCGTTTTATTTCATCCCCTATAACCGTTTCAAGAATTTTCTTGATTTCTCGCGTTGATACTTCCTCACCATCAGTATTAGTCATAGACTCTGAGAAAAATTCCTTTATAAGTTTAGTGCCATATGGTGTGTCTACATACTTAGAGTTGGCGACACGAGAAACGGTAGACACGTCCATGCCTATCTCGTCTGCAATGTCTTTAAGAATCATAGGTCTCAAGTTGCGCTCATCGCCAGTTAGAAAATATTCCTCTTGATAGTTCATAATCGAGGACATAGTAACAAATAACGTTTCTTGACGCTGCTTTATGGCTTCTATAAACCATTTTGCGCCGTCTAGCTTTTGTTTAATAAACATGACCGCATCTTTTTGTGACTTGCTCTTTTCCTTTGCTTCTTTGTAGCCTTTAAGCATATTGGAGTAATCCTTAGAAACGTGCAATTCTGGCGCGTTACGACCATTTAGCGTAAGTTCTAGAACGCCATCTTTAATGCGTATATTGAAATCTGGAATTACCTGTTCTACAGCACGTAAATTTCCGCCAGATATGGAACCACCTGGCTTTGGATTCAAGTGTGCAATCTCATCTATAGCATCTCGTAATTCGTCTTCTTCAAGATTATATTTGGAAACTATTTTTGCATAGTGCTTTTTACTAAAGGCATCAAATGAGTCTCGTATAAGTTTGATTGCGAGCTCTGTGCTGTCGTTTTTACGCTTTCGCGAAAGCTGAATCAACAAACACTCTCGTAAATCTCTAGCACCTACTCCTGCAGGATCTAATGTCTGTACAATCTTGAGCACCTTTTCAACAACCGCAACTTCGGTAAAAATATTTGAGGTAAAAGCAAGGTCGTCTGTAATGTCCTCTAGCGAGCGTCTTATGTAACCGCTCTCGTCTATGCTGCCTACGAGGAACTCTGCAATAGCCTCTTGTTCCTCAGTCAACCTTAATGTATCGAGTTGCTCATTAAGTGTTTGGGTAAACGATTTTCCTGCGGCATAAGGTATGTTGCGGTCTTCATCGTCTGCACTATAATTATTTGCTTGGGTGCGATATTCAGGAATGTCGTCGTCGCTTAAATAATCGTCTACGTTAATATCAGCTTCAATGGTTTCACTATCATTGTCGTAATCCTGATCATCCTGGTTAGAGAACTCGTCGTACTCGTCTTCGCTTTTTTCGTTACCACTGTCCAGAGCAGGATTTTCTTCAAGTTCAGACTTTACGCGTTGTTCAAACTCTTGCGTAGGCAGCTGTATCAGTTTCATTAACTGTATTTGTTGCGGAGATAGCTTTTGCGAAAGCTTAAAACTTAACGACTGTTTGAGCATGTGACTTGATTCTTAACTTCTAATTTAAACCAATTATACGCATCAATGGAAGGCTTCTTGACTAAAATTGTGTTAATACAAATGTAAGTAATTCATTTAATGGAAAGGGACGTTTTAAACGGGTGATAGGAACCTCCATAGCAATCACGCATCGACTCTAATTCCTTAACCTATTCTTTTAGGAACTTGCTCGTTCTTGTATTTCCATTGCTGTCTACTGCGCTTAGAATGTACATGCCGCTTTGAAGCTTAGAGATGTCTATGGATTGAGCATTGAGTAGCTTATGTTCTATAACAACTCTTCCTGCCATATCTGCGATTACAATGTCCTTCAGGACGAGTGTCTGAACATCGTTAATGCTTATGGTATTTTTAGCTGGGTTTGGAGTCAAGTTTAGTGCACGTGCGGCAATTTCTGGTACGTTCAGCGTGCTTACTATTTTTGAAATCGTACCGTTATTGATAGATGCTACGTACATTTCATTACTGGAGTCAACTCCAAAAGTAGAAAACGTATTTCCAGAAAAATTTGCTAAGTAAGTCAGGTTTCCCGACTGGTCCACCGCGCCGATGCTTGCAAAACAAAAATCTGTAAACAAATAGGAGCCGACTAGTGCAGGGATGGCAGTACCTCTATAAACATAACCTCCAGTTATGGAACAGGAGCCGTTATTGTGGCTTATGGAAACAAGTGGTTGTTCCAGCGATGCAACATTTGGACAGTTTGCCGTGTTGAAAGCACTATCGCCTTCGTAACAACGCCAGCCGTAGTTTAAAGCACCTGTTTGTGTAGTTACTGATTTGTTTATTTCTTCAAATGCGTTCTGACCAACATCGGCAATATAAAGTTCTCCCGTTTGTGAGTCAAATGAAAAGCGCCA
>JANQTO010000496.1:1699-1941 GCA_030731685.1 Nonlabens sp. | reverse complement strand
AGTAGTAATAATTGGCTATTAAACATTAGTTCAACTGCTTCATTGTGTGAAACATAGCCTTTGTTAGTTACATAATCACTTAAGCCATGAAAACCTATACTTGTATGAATGTCATTTGCCACATTTCCAGCAAGAACAAGCTCAAAATGCTCTTTGAAATCGGCCACGGTATCTAGTAATTTCCTCAAGGTTTCCCACAACACTTGCGGATTCCTATTTGCTAGCAAGGTGCCCGTATGGGT
>JANQTO010000496.1:1448-1689 GCA_030731685.1 Nonlabens sp. | reverse complement strand
CGATTAACGCGTCGCAACCGTCCAGTGTTTGATGCTCGAGCACATCGTGTTTTCGTGACGCGCTCGCTGTTAATTTCAGGTCTTTATGATAGCCTATGGTAGTCCACGGGTCACGGAAATCGGCTAGCCATTTTATAGCGGGATGCTGTTTTTTAAGCGCACTTCCTATCAAGTGAACAGAATGTGGTGGTCCTGTGGTGATTAGTGTAAACTCCTTATTACGAGCACAATAATCTTGTAT
>JANQTO010000496.1:0-1438 GCA_030731685.1 Nonlabens sp. | reverse complement strand
AACTCGCTAAACGACTCGGTTCTTTTATGGGAACTTTGAGTACCGTAACGCCTTCTGGAACAGCTGTTAATAAACTTTTATCTTCCACGGGATAATGCGCATTTTGAGGTACGACCAGCGTTACTTCATAACCCATTTCCACTAAATGCGTGGTAAAACCTAGCCAGCGCTGCACGCCTGGACCACCTGCGGGCGGCCAGTAATATGCGATAACGAGGATAGGTTGCTGCATTAGTCCTTTTTCTTAACGAGCATGTAGCAGCCACCTAGAAAGAGTAAAATCAGCAGTGCGTTGCTAGCAAGCATGATATTGCTGCCGGTTTCAACGACTTGTGGTTTGAAGGTAAAAGCTATTTTGTGGGTTCCAGCTGGAACATTCAAACCGCGCAAAGTGTAATTCACACGAGCAATGGGAGCTTCCTTACCATCTATAGTCGCCGTCCACCCATGCGGATAGTACATCTCAGCAAAAACGGCTAGTGCCTCGTTACTGTTGGTACTCTCATAGACAAGTTGTTCTGGTTTGTGGCTTACCAGTTTTATTTGTGAGGTACTGTCAATGGCTGTTTTCTTAAAACCTATTTTCAGCGCGTGGTCTTGAGTGATTATTGCTAGGGAATCGCCATTCAGTTCTTTCAAGGCTAGAATTGCCTCGTTATCATTTGCTACGGTTTTTACGGATTCTACAAACCAGGCTGGCCCCATGTTCATAGGGTTTTGTTTTGCAACAGTCTGGTTCTCTTCTACATCAAGAATGTATTTTACATTGAACATGCTCAAAATTTCAATGTTATCTTGCGTAACGCCTGTTGCTCCGCCGTTAGGCTGTGTCATGTAAAAGTCAAAAAGCTCTTGAAAACGTGCTGGTTTTGCACCGTGGTAACCGCCTAACGCATTGTGAAAATATGCTGCACGGCCACTGTTGATAGGGTTCGAAAGCAAATCATATACTCTGAAATAGCCTTTGTCTTCCAGCACTTGCTCGTCTGCAGCGGTTTTTTGAAAAACAAACTCATACTCGCTTTTGCTCACGTAATCTTCGCTGTTGACATAATTCAAATCAAAACTTACCAAGTCAAAAAGTACCACAGCGCCTACTCCTATCAAAACAATATTTTCAGAAACTTTCTTTTTGAGCAATGCAAATAATAATCCTGCAACAATCAGTACCATGATGAGTCCTTTCCAGGCATCGGCTTGCATGACGCTTGCTCGGTCTGCGCGTAGGGCATCTACAAACTTTTGTCCAAGTTGCTCATCGTCTCTATAATAGGAATCATAAGGTCCGGCAAAATCAAATAATGAACCTCCCAACAACGCAAAAATCAGTAACAAGCCGCCTAAACCACCTGTTGCATAAAGCAATGCTTTCTGTCTGGATTCGGTTGTTGATTTATCATTAAAGACTTGGTAAACACCTATGGCAGCGAGTATAGGG
>JANQTO010000495.1 GCA_030731685.1 Nonlabens sp. | reverse complement strand
CTTCAATTCAAGGGATTACAGTCGTTCACCTGCAATTAATAAATTAGCCCTCAATGTCTTTTCGTAAACAAGTTCCACTTGCACCTGGCTCTCATGAGATGATGGAGCGATGCGTTTGAACTTTACATTTGCATGTAAATCTTGCCATAAGCTATTTTCAGGGTCGTCGGGCAGTACGTTTTCGTAAATTCCATTTAAAACAGCAGGCTTTAAAACGGCAACGTCCTTATCACTTGCCCTAGTTAAACCCTTGGCCGTTGCACAACTATGGAGAATCAGGATTGCAACGAGTAAATAACAAAAAGTAAAAAATTTCATAAATCTGTTTTCAAGACTGCGACAACTATCGTGCAAGAATCATTCTAGCTAACTAAACACATAAACTAGCTACGTACAATTAAATTATCTTTGCCCTAACGCAGCTACTTAATTAGAGCGGCATTAAAATATACACATGAAAAAAATATTCTTATTAGTTCTTACAGCAATCACATTTTCCAGTTGTGCAGAATTACAGCAAATCGCAAGTCAGTTCCCGCAAGACGGCGGCATACTCTCAAACGGAGACATAAGCGCAGGATTAAAACAGGCACTCAACCAAGGTATTGACCAGCGAGTGACCACGCTCATGGGAACCGACGGTTTTTACAAAAACGAACTCGTAAAAATTTTACTGCCTGAGGAACTGCAAAAAGTAGATAACGGTTTGCGCAAAATAGGATTAGGAAGCGTTGCTGACGAAGGTCTGAAATTACTCAACCGAGCTGCCGAAGATGCTACCAAAGAAGCCCTACCTATTTTTGTAGATGCCGTTAAAGGCATGAGCTTTGCTGATGCTAAAAATATATTACTAGGTGACCAGCGCGCTGCAACAAGCTATCTTGAAAACAGAACACAAACTGCTCTTTATGCCAAGTTTGCTCCTGTAATCAATAACAGTCTAGGTAAGGTAGGTGCTACAGACTTGTGGACGGGTGCTATTACTAAATACAATAATTTACCATTAACAACAGACGTAAACCCAGACCTTACAGACTACGTTACGCAAAAAGCGCTAGAAGGTGTGTTTAAAATGATAGAACAGGAAGAAGTAGAAATACGTAGTTCACTAAACGCACGTACGACTGACCTCATGCGTCGCGTGTTTGCCATGCAGGATAAACAATAAATATTTGTAGGAAAATTACTGGAGCGCATTTTACTATGTGTAAAATGCGCTTTTTTATTTTTAACATTTTGAATACTGTGAACCAGTAAGTTGAATTGACTGAAAACGATAATGAAAAATTATCGTGGTCAAAATTGTAAATTTTTTAACAGGACTTAACATTTAATAGGTACCCATTTGTAGGAGTAGTATTTACTTTTGCATCATAAGTTTAGTTTCAATGATTAGTAAAGAAATACAGGAAAAAGAGAAATTATATTGCGAGCTCATGCGCAAGGCATATAAAATTGCCCTTAAAGACCGTGAGGCTAGCAACCAGCTAAATTATGAGGCGATGAAATTGAAAGAAGAAATCAAAGCCTTACGTAAGGACATCGGCGCTTAAAACCTTGAATGCTTCTGGAGCTTTGAGCAATCGCGAGCCGTACCAGGAGAACACTTCACCATCCACTCGCAGTATTTTTGTAGTTAAGTTCGCTTTCGCGAAAGCGGAAATTAACAAATGCTCATCTTCACTTGTAAATTCATAAGGTTCCGACGATAGTAACACAACCTCAGGCTGCAAAGCAACCATAGCATCAACAGTAAGTTCTGGATAACGAGATAAGCTTGCACAGACATTCTCAAAACCAGCATGCTGCATCATATCGTTAATAAAGGTATTATCACCTACACTCATATATGGGTCTTTCCAAATGAGATACAACGCCTTTACGGGCGTCTTTTTTTTGTCCAAACCGTTAAAGGCAATTTTAATAGCATTCACCATGGAC
>JANQTO010000494.1 GCA_030731685.1 Nonlabens sp. | reverse complement strand
ACCTGAAAAATGGTTCTTAAATAATGCCTCTTCCCTAAAGGGCAGCATATTATTTTCACCAATTAAAACATTGTTCGTAGAAAAATGAGTGAGATCGATGTTCTGAATAATAAGTTTCGGAGTTGTATTATTCTCTAGATACAAATGAAATTTAGAAGACTGTAATGAAAATGACCCTGCGTCATAACTAAGATTATAGGTGTCTTTATTTAAACCATTTTCAATAATATGCGGATTGTAACTAGTCATCCCGCGCGAACTACCTAAAATAACCACCTCAGCATTGATAGAACCTCGTGCGATATTATCCCATTCTTGATAGCGGCTATTTTCTAACAAAATGAGGCCATGATCTACCAGCTTCCCTATACTGACGCTAGTAAAAATTGCTATCGCACATACAGTGGCTAGATATTTTAAAAACAATCTCACAAGACTTCTTTTATCCCTTCCCAAATGCGCTTACTTGCATCTTGGGGTTGTTCTGGCTTGTTAACGACTCCATACCATGTTTTTGTAACGGGAACAGGATTTAAACTGCCATTTAGCAAGCCTTTAATTCCGTCGTAAATTTCTTGTTTGTTCATAGCCCAAGTGACGCTTGTATTATAATCTGGCATAGAGCGGAAATGGACGTATTTATAATTCTGGCCTATATCTCGTATACCTTTTTTCAATTGCGGTTGCTCATAATTAGGATACATAGTAGGCTTGTCATGTATCACAAAGTCAAACACCATACTGCTGCATATATTCACTACAAGCTCGCTATGATAACAAGTGTTAACGAGTAATGCAAAATCTTCTTTGGTAGGCATTACTTGATTCCACTGGTTTCCCATAGGTTTCCATAACGGGTCTATGGCGGTAATTACATCTTCATACTCCTTTAAAACAGCATCATATCTTCCCGAAAAATCGATGGGTACTTTCCTGTAAATAATAGCAACATCTTGACCTTCTTCTCGCAACTTGCGCACTGCGATGGCTGTATCTTCAAGATAGTACTGGTCCAGTGGCGAGGTCGTTTCATCGTCTCCAGAGAAACATAGGTATCTCGTTTGCTCCTGTAAACCATGCTGTTCACAAAATCGCTTTCGCGAAAGCAATAACGAGCCATCATAATGCGGTTCAAATTGTGGCGTTCCAGTGACAAAGATTTGTTCTTCCCTTGTTTTGGGGTAATATTCCAGCACCTGGGCTTTCATAAGGTCGGACCATACAAAATAATAGTCGGTCTCAACCGTGGTCATTCCTTTTGGTAAGTTGTCCCAACTATAAATCCAGCAGGCGGTCTTGATTCCTAAATCCTTTGCAGCAAGAATGGGCGCAATAGCCTGTGTTGCCCGCTGTGTGGTACAAAAAACTAAATCAGGCCTGTGTTCTTCTAATTGCCTCTTAACTTCTTGGTATCGCGCCGTAGAACGCTCTGCAGCATTCATGGCATCCATAAGTCGCTGCCATCCAGACGCCGTCGCACTAAATGTCTCGTGGTATTTTACAACCGCGCTTTTAACTGCGTTTTTAAGATTGTTCCATCGTAGTGGAAATCGGTAGGTTGAATAAACATTGTCATGTGTTCGCTTTCGCGAAAGCGATAACTCTACCCTTTTACGTGCATGATTTAAAACGGGCGTTTTCTTATGAATCTTTGTGCTCGTTATTTTTAGTTCCTTATAACCTAGCTGTTGCTCTAAATCAAAAACAGTATTATTCCAATAAGTAATGTCAAAACCTTGCGCCTCGCCTAGTTCCTTGAACTGCGTAAATGCAAAGTTGCGAAGCCCTACACCATCGGGAAAAAGAATAAAGACTTTAGGTTTTTCGGGCATTGAATGATTGAACTAAGTGGCAACAAATATAACGCCGATTCCATCAGCTTATGAACAATAACCAACAGTAATTCTAGTTCGAGCGATAGTCGAGAATGGAATGGGTTACAAAA
>JANQTO010000493.1:1017-1946 GCA_030731685.1 Nonlabens sp. | reverse complement strand
GGTCACATAACCATTTTCATAAACTGCGGTAATACCGCCTAGTATTTGTAAAGCTTTAATATGAGGGTTCTCCTCGTCCATTGAAAACAGCGCTAGTTTACAATTAATGTTTTTACGCATTTCATAAACAAGTTCATCGTCTGCATTAAGTATGGCATACCCATCTGGTAAAACAGTTTCTGGAACGACAGCCTTAACTTTTGCAAGTTGTTCAATAGTATGGATGCCTTTTAATCCCAAATGGTCTGCAGCTACATTTGTTACAATACCAACATCACATTTTTTAAAGCCAAGACCTGATCGTAGCATACCACCACGTGCACATTCTAAAACTGCAAAGTTTACTGTCGGATCTCGTAAAACAAACTCGGCGCTATTTGGCCCTGTGCAATCGCCTTTCATCAATAGCCTATTTTGAATATATACGCCATCGCTTGTGGTATAGCCCACTTTAAATCCTTTCAATTTAGCCAAGTGAGCAATTAATCGGGTAGTGGTAGTTTTTCCATTGGTACCAGTAATAGCAACTATAGGTATGCGTCCGGTATCGCCATAATTAGGGAATAATTTATCTACTACTGGTGCGGCTACATTGCGCGGTAAACCGCTAGTAGGAGCGAGGTGCATGCGGAAGCCTGGAGCGGCGTTTACTTCTAGAACTGCGCCGTTTGTTTCAGTAAGTGGTAGGCTTATATCGGTTGTCATGATGTCAATACCACAAATATCAAGATCGATAATTTTAGAAATACGTTCTGCCATCGAAACGTTTACGGGATGAACAACATCAGTAACATCTTCTGCGGTGCCACCAGTACTCAAGTTTGCGGTATCTTTTAATATTAATCGTTCCCCATCAGGTAAAATAATGTCTAGTGTATAACCAGCGGCGGTAATTATAG
Organism: Nonlabens sp.; assembly: GCA_030731685.1. GTDB lineage: Bacteria > Bacteroidota > Bacteroidia > Flavobacteriales > Flavobacteriaceae > Nonlabens. Next base: position 1,047 of record JANQTO010000493.1, on the reverse strand, counting down.
TTTGAGTTAGTGCATTTACCGTTATTTGGG
>JANQTO010000493.1:459-1007 GCA_030731685.1 Nonlabens sp. | reverse complement strand
TTCTGGGATCACTATTTACTTGATCAATGAGTTCTTGTATAGTGCTGGATCCATTCCCTATCACATTTGCAGGAGTGCGTTTTGCTGCTGCAACGAGAATGTTATTAATAACCAGTAGGCGATAATCTTCACCAACAATCAGTTTTTCTATGATTACCCGAGAAGCGACTTCTTTGGCTTCATTGAAAGCTACAATCGCTTGTTCATAATTTTGAACGCCTACCGTGATACCACGACCATGATTACCGTCTATAGGTTTTACAACCAGAGGGTAACCGACATAATTACATGCCTCTTCTAGAGAAGCCTCATTACGTATAATTTCTCCCCGAGGTACGGGAACTTCGGCAGCTTGTAATAAATACTTTGTGTCTTCTTTATCACAAGCAAGTGTGACTCCTATGCTGCTCGTCTCACTTGTTATTGTAGCTTGAATACGTTTTTGATTTGCTCCATAACCCAGTTGGCACAGTGAATATTTATTGAGTCGTATCCATGGAATACCACGACTCTCTGCTTCTTCTACAATAGATCCAGTACTTGGACCT
>JANQTO010000493.1:0-449 GCA_030731685.1 Nonlabens sp. | reverse complement strand
CATTTCTTGAATGTCTGCATCTAAATCATAATCTTCGGCAGCGATCAGTGCCTCACAAATGCGCACGGCCGCTTTTGCAGCATAACGTCCCACCTCTTCTTCTAAATATGAAAAAACTACATGATAAACTCCTTTTTCACCATAACCACGAGTGCGACCAAAGCCAGTATCCATTCCAGCGATCGTTTGTATTTCTAATGCAATATGTTCAGCTACATGACCCATCCAAGTACCATCTTTTACACGCATAAAAAAACCGCCTTCACAACCCTCTGAACAACGGTGGGAATATAGTTCTGGAATTAATTTTTCCAATCGCTCTGAAAATCCTGGAATTTTATTTGTAGGAAAATCTTCCATCACTTCCAGATCAAGAACCATAACTATAAGTTTGTGACGTCTTATGGACCAGTAATTTGGTCCTCTCATGGCATTTATCTCTCTAATCT
>JANQTO010000492.1 GCA_030731685.1 Nonlabens sp. | reverse complement strand
AGTGTCAACTGTCCAAGATTCTAGCAGCATAAATAAGTTTGTTTAATCATTCCATTAAAAAGTTTAACACAAAATTGAAAGTTTTGTGAACTTCCTAGTATAAATTTACACCTATGAGTAAGAGTAACCCGTTATTAACGCCTTTTGATACCTTTGAAAATACGGCTCCATTTAGCCTAATCAAAGAAGAACACTACGAACCTGCTTTTACAGAAGCTATCGAAGCGGCGCGTCTAGAAATAGAAGCCATCACCAGTAATAGTGAACAACCTTCTTTTGAAAACACCATAGAAAAACTAGATGAAGCTGGTGCTCTTTTAGGAACAATCTCGAGCATCTTTTTCAATTTAAATAGTGCAGAAACAAACGATGAGATACAGCGTATTGCCCGCGAGGTAAGCCCTGCGTTGACCAAGTTTGGAAACGACGTAACTTTAAACGAAGCGCTATTCAATCGGGTAAAAACGGTTTATGCACAAAAAGAAAAACTAGAACTTACTCCCGAACAACAAACACTGCTCGACAAAAATTATAAGCGTTTCTCCCGCAACGGAGCTAATCTTAACGATGCAGACAAAGAAAAACTGAGAACTATTGATGCTGAACTTGCTCAACTCACGCTCAAATTTGGCGAGAATGTTCTTGCAGCTACACAAGCTTATGAATTGCACCTTGAAGACGATAGTAGGCTACACGGCTTGCCGGAAAGTGCTCTCGAGGCTGCTCAAGAAATCGCACAATCTAAAGATAAAAGCGGTTATGTTTTCACATTAGATTATCCCAGCTACATACCGTTAATGACCTATGCCAGTGACCGCGCATTGCGCGAGGAACTGTCTAAAGCATTTGGCTCTAGGGCTTATAAAGACGCGTTTGATAATAGCGATATCGTTTTAAAAATAGCAAACTTGCGACACGAGCGAGCAAACTTGCTTGGGTATAAAACTCATGCGCACTTTGTGTTAGAAGAACGCATGGCGCTTTCACCTGAAAAAGTTGCTACATTTTCTAACGATATTTTAGCAAAAGCAAAGCCTGCGGCAACTAAAGAATTTAAAGAATTAGAAAATTTTGCCATTGCAACGTCAAGCAAGTCTGAAGAGTTAGAAGAAATTACACATCTCGAAAAATGGGACAGTGCTTTCTATTCAGAGAAATTGAAGCAACGTCTTTTCTCGCTTGACGACGAACTTTTAAAGCCTTATTTTAAATTGGAGAACGTCATTGACGGTGCCTTTGAAATAGCAACCCGTCTATATGGGCTCAAGTTTGAATTATCCAACACAATCGATAAATATCATGAGGACGTGATGACTTATGTTGTGAAGCATGAAGACGGTAGCTTAAATAGTATTTTCTATGCCGACTTTTTCCCTCGTAAAGGAAAACGTAACGGAGCATGGATGACGTCTTACAAGGATCAATATATAGATGGTGCCGTAAACAGCAGACCTCACGTTTCCATAGTTTGTAATTTCACAAAACCTACCAAAACAAAACCGTCCCTATTAACTTTTAACGAGGTCACTACCCTATTCCATGAGTTTGGCCACGCGCTGCACGGCATGCTTGCAAACACGCGCTACCGCAGTTTATCTGGAACATCGGTTTTTTGGGATTTTGTAGAACTTCCTAGCCAAGTAATGGAAAACTGGTGCTATGAGAAAGAAGCACTAGAGCTTTTTGCAAGACATTATGAAACAAACGAAGTGATTCCGCAGGAATACATTCAAAAGATAAAGGACGCAGCAACATTCCAACAAGGTCTTGCTACACTGCGCCAGCTATCATTTGGCATGCTCGATATGCACTGGCACGGGTCTGACCCTAGCAATGTCGCCGATGTGAAAAAGTACGAACAGGAAATATTTGAAAAAACCGATTTGTATCCAGATGTGGCAACCAGTTGCATGAGCACGGCTTTCAGCCATATTTTTCAAGGTGGATATAGTGCAGGATCTTACAGTT
>JANQTO010000491.1 GCA_030731685.1 Nonlabens sp. | reverse complement strand
CATACTGGGCTTTTTGATGCTAGACTTCTTTTTGTCGTATATAGATATTAACAACAGCCCTATGATTATCGCCGGCGCTTCCATAAGCGCCATAACAGCGACCATGTGACCACCGAAAGGAATATTCTGCATCTCTAAAAAAGAAACTGTCGTAACAAAGGTAACTGCACTCACAGAACCATATGCTGCTGCAATAGCTCCAGAATTTGCTACGCTAAACTTCCTGCGCAATATGTAATAGGTATAAACAGGAACGACGGTTGCGAGGAATATTCCGAATAGAAGCGACCACAATATCTCTGCAGTAAACGCATTGTGGGCAAGTTCTTGACCACCTTTGAAACCAATGGAAAGTAAAAGATAAAAGGATATAAAGCGTCCCGAACTTTCAGGAATGGCAAGGTCACTTTTTAATTGGACTGCAATTAGACCCAAAAAGAAAAAGAGTAATGCAGGGTTAGTAAGGTTATCTACTAATAAATGTAAATCCATAAGGTCTATCTAGCAAAGGACTAATCCTCTACCGAAATTTCAATAGTACTTTTAATAGAGATTTTCTTGCCCGTAGTTTTAAGCTCGTTAAAAAATTTGAGTATTTCTTCCTGAGAAGCTATAAGTTCTTGAATGCGACCGTTATCGTAAGTACAGGTAGCGTTATGATTCCCTTCGGTTTTAGAAAGTCTTTGTAATTTGTGAAAGTTGATTTTTACGTCTAGAACGTCATAAATGATGTCTACCGCTTCGCTAGTTGTGAAGTTGCCTTCAATGAGGTTAATCGTTTTGGTCGTAGGTTCTTGCATTGTTGTTTTCATAATATTAATTGTTATTTAGTTCTAAAAATAATGGAGCGTGCGCCCAGCAATCCTAAAATGGAACCGGCTGTGAGTAACGGTGTAAACATGGGACTCTCGATTTGCCATGCTAGCAATAATGCAAATCCTAGTAGTATCAACATGGAGATAGCACTTAATCTTCTTAATGTTTGCAAAATGCGCTGTGCTGTCCAAGCTTGGTCTTGTGCGGCGCTTGCAGTGTTTTCGTTTCTTAGTACAGTAGGCATATCTTCTAATTTGGTACAAAGATGCGGTGCATTAGACATATATTTTCATTTATATTTGCTATCGTAATCATTAACAATTCTTATGAACTATACGTTACACCAGTTAGAGATATTTGAAAAAATAGCTACGTTGCGTAGTGTTACTAAGGCATCAGAGGCGTTGTTTTTGAGTCAGCCAGCGGTTTCTATACAGCTTAAAAACTTTCAAAATCAGTTTAGCGTACCCTTATTTGAGGTCATAGGTAGGCAAATTTATATTACAGAATTTGGTGAAGAGATTGTAATCGCTGCTCGTAAGATTCTTGAAGAGGCAAAAGCAATCGCCTACAGTTCCCAAATCTATCAAGGTAAAGTAGCTGGAAAACTTAAAATTGCTGTGGTTTCCACAGCTAAATATGCTATACCATACCTGCTTACCGACTTTATCAATGCCCATGATGAGGTGGACTTAGTAATGGATGTAACTAACAAGGCATCTGTAATTAAAAGTTTAGAAAGTAACGAGGTCGATATTGCTATGGTATCTACGATTCCTAAAAAGATGGCCATAGAACGCATTGAACTCATGAAAAATAAGTTGTTCCTCATAGCAGGCAAAGACGTGAAAGTTAAAGATGGTCATATTTCAAAAAAGGATTTTGAAAAATTACCACTCATCTATAGAGAACAGGGAAGTGCAACAAGATTAGCCATGGAAAAATACATTACGAGCAGACAGCTTGTAACTTCAAAAAAAATGGAACTAACCTCAAATGAAGCAGTAAAGCAGGCGGTAATCGCGGGCTTGGGCGTTTCCATTATGCCATTGTTGGGAATTAAAAATTCTTTAGCTGCCCACGATTTGCAAATAGTTCACGCAAAAGGATTACCCATAGAATCGCATTGGAACCTGATATGGTTGAAGTCAAAAAACCAGTCAGTA
>JANQTO010000490.1 GCA_030731685.1 Nonlabens sp. | reverse complement strand
ATCTGGAACAAGGTAAATTACATGTGAGTATATTAGACAAAGGAACTGCGTGGTTAGACACGGGCACCTTTGACTCATTGATGCAGGCATCGCAATTTATAGAAGTAATCGAGCAGCGACAAGGCCTAAAAATAGGTTCGATAGAAGCAACAGCATTTGAAATGGGATATATCACTAGAACACAGTTTGATTCACTTGTAACGCCACTGCTTAAAAGTGGATACGGGACTAACCTATTAGAGAAAAATTAAATGCAGGTAAGTAAAACGGCTATTCAAGATTGTTTTTTATTAACGCCTAAGGTCTTTAATGATGATCGTGGTTACTTTCTAGAAAGTTTTAACAAAAATACCTTTGAGCAACTTACGGGTTTAAACGTAAATTTTGTTCAGGATAATGAGTCTGTAAGTACCTATGGAACTATCAGAGGATTACATTTTCAGCGAGGTGAGCACGCGCAGGCTAAACTTGTGCGGGTTGTAAAAGGGGCTGTACGTGACGTAGTTGTTGACTTAAGGCCTCAAAGTCCTACTTTTAAAAAAGTGCTCGCTGTAGACTTAGATGACGTTGCAAAGCAGCAACTCTTTGTTCCTCGTGGCTGTGCACATGGTTTTGCTGTGTTATCTAAAACAGCTCTTTTTGCATATAAAAGTGATAATTTTTACAACAAAGAAAGTGAAGGAGGTATTTTATACAATGATGCAACCTTAAAAATTGATTGGGGTCTAGAAAATTTAAGTTTAGCTGTTTTGTCAGATAAGGACTTAAAGCTTCCACGATTGCAAGACTTAACTAGCTTTTAAACAATCATAAAAGCATATCTTTGCGCGCTTAATAGCGCATAAAAAAAAGTAGTAATACACCACATGGTTACTGAAGCTACAAAAATATGACCATCTATGAATAAGAAAAAAATTCTTATTGTCTTTGGAACCAGACCTGAAGCCATTAAAATGGCTCCGCTTGTTCAAGAATTTTATAAGCATAGCGACTACTTTGAGACTAAAGTTTGCGTCACCGCACAGCATCGGGAGATGTTAGATCAGGTGCTTGACTTCTTTAACCTCACTCCCGATTTTGATTTGGATTTAATGAAACCAGGCCAGAATTTATATTCCCTTACAGCAGATATTATTACGGAGATGAAACCCGTGCTCGAACAATTTAATCCAGACTATGTCTTTGTGCATGGTGATACCTCTACTACTATGGCTACCAGCATTGCCGCTTTTTACAACCAGAGCAAGGTATGTCATATAGAAGCTGGGTTACGTACTAACGATAAGTGGTCACCGTTTCCTGAAGAAATAAATAGGCAGGTAACCGGGCGTATAGCCGATTTACACTTTGCGCCCACAGAGACCTCTCGAGAGAACTTGCTAAAGGAAAATATTGCAAATACTTCTATCATCGTAACGGGCAACACAGTTATCGATGCGCTATTAGAAAGTGTAGAAAAAATTTCTAAGGAGCCTTCTCCATTTGTTACAGAAATGACGAAGACACTGGGTGACGCTCACATGATTCTTGTCACCGGCCACAGAAGAGAAAACCACGGGCAGGGATTTGAGAATATTTGTCAAGCCCTTAAAGAAATAGCACTCGCAAAGCCTGATTTTAAAATTGTATATCCGGTACATTTGAACCCCAAGGTACAGGAACCTGTAAACCGTATTTTGTCAGGAATTAATAATATTATACTTATTGAGCCTCTGGCATATCAAGACTTTATATGGATGATGAATAGGTCTAAGCTTATCATTACAGACAGCGGTGGCGTTCAGGAAGAAGCGCCTAGCCTGGGAAAACCCGTTTTAGTTATGCGAGACACTACAGAGCGTCCAGAGGCAGTAGAGGCTGGAACAGTGATTCTCGTGGGAACAAACACTCAACGTATCGTTTTTGAGACTTTAGATCTCATAAACAATAAAGACAGATTTGAACAAATGAGCGCCTTGCACAACCCTTATGGTGACGGTAAGGC
>JANQTO010000489.1 GCA_030731685.1 Nonlabens sp. | reverse complement strand
CTCTGGATAGGGAAGTAAGTGCGAGTGGCCGTTTATGCGTAGTTTTTTGTCCATTTTTATTTTGTTGTCAGTTAGTGGTCAACTGTTATTTCTTTAATAGTTTTATATAAATCGCAAAATGTATTTGTTCAACTGACCACACCTTAATCATGCTAAAGGCTTTTGGTGCGCCCACCATCTACAGGTAAATTAATGCCGTTTATATAAGATGCTTTGTCACTCGCTAGAAAGGTAATGGCGTTTGCAATCTCCTCAGGTGCTGCAAATCGTTTTGCAGGAACGTAGTTTTTCAAAATTTCAGCAGCCTCTTCTTCGCTGTGATTTGCTTTGGAGGCCTTGGAACTTACGATGGCGTCGAGTCGCTCGGTCGTTGTAAAACCCGGTAATATATTGTTTACGGTAATTCCAAACGGCCCTAGTTCTGTAGCCAGCGTTTTAGACCAGTTTCCTGCTGCGCCACGTATCGTGTTTGAAACACCTAAAAACTCTATAGGTTCCTTAACGCTGGTAGAAATGATGTTGATAATGCGCCCGTAACCGGCATCTTTCATGCTCGGCACACACGCTTTTGCAAGCACATGATTACATTTTATGTGTTGCGTAAATGCTTGTTCTAGCGCATCTAAGTCAGCATCTATGAGCCATCCCGACGGCGGGCCGCCTGTATTATTTATGAGTATGTGTATGGGGTTCGCTTTCGCGAAAGCGGAAACCACACTATCTAAATGCTCTGGATTTGAGAAATCTGCTACCAGATAATCATGCTGCTGTTTTGTAGGAGTAGGCAATAATTTGAGTACTTCCTTTAATTTTTCCTCGTTGCGAGCAAGCAAAATCACACGTGCGCCTGCAGCGGCGAGTTGCATGGCTGTTGCTTTTCCTATTCCAGCACTGCTTCCACATACAAGCGCCGTTTTTTGTTCCAGTTTTATTTCCATCCCGCTAAGATACGTTTTTGGGAAATGTATTATCGCACATCGTTCAGTATTTTGGGTTCTAGCGACGCACATCTAAACAGGTTCTTGTTGTTGTTTGTTGGAGCCCACAAGCTGCACGCGTTTTTAACAAATTAGCTAAGATGGGCGATGTATATCACAGCAGCACTTGTAGACTTGAAAATTGCGATTTGCGATTTGGAACTTGAGATTTTAATAAACTACATTCCCGTGCGTATAGCCTCTACCGGGTCTAGCCTTGATGCGCTGTAAGCTGGGATAATTCCTGCGATAAGTCCTATAGCAGTGCTTATTCCTGTTCCTAGAATGACATTACCCGTAGAAAGTACAAAAGTAAAATCGTCTGTAAACGAACTAGCAACTATGGTGCCTATCCATACAAATAGCAGACCAAACAGCCCGCCAAAAAGCGCTAGAATAACCGCCTCAAATAGGAATTGGGATAGGATAAATTTATTTTTGGCACCGAGTGATTTTTGGATGCCAATAAGATTGGTGCGTTCTTTAACGCTTACAAACATAATATTTGCAATTCCGAAACCGCCCACGAGCATAGAAAAACCAGATATTACAACACCTATAAGGGTCAAGGCACCTGTAATTTGTTCAACAAAATCGGTCAGACCCTTTAACGGGTTGATAAAAAACGTATTTATTTCGTCAGATTTTAGACCACGGAAATTGCGTAGTTTCTGCTCCATAACCGCGATGAATTCGTCTTGGTCAACACCTTTTTTAGGCTTCATGATAAGTGCACTCGTCCTTAAGCGGCTGTTATCTCCATATAGTTTTCTTAGAAAATTAACGGGAATGAATGCGCTCTCATCTTTGGGTGGTCCCATGGTGGAGACTCCTTCTTTTTTGAGTACACCTATGACGGTAAATTTATTTCCGTATAAACGCACACGCTTGCCAGTAGGGTCTGAAGTTCCAAAAAGGCTTTTTGCGACTTCATTACCCAAAACTACTACCGGACTACCACTGGCACTTTCAGACTCGCTATAGAAACGACCGGTTTCTAGTTTCAATCCA
>JANQTO010000488.1 GCA_030731685.1 Nonlabens sp. | reverse complement strand
AAAGTGTTTGATCTGTAGATAAATTGAACCTGTTAAAACTGTTTATGTAAAAACCAGTAGTGCTTAGCTCCTGCGTGACATTATTAGAAGCTAATGCCGTAAATTCATTTTGTATATAATACAAACTTGTATAGGTTTGCATGTACCAGCTTTCGTTTATAGGTTTATAAAACGTACCATCTACACTGTACTGTATTTCATAGTTAAGGTTTACCGTTTGCGCGTTGAGTGTGAAATCCATGTTGTTTTGAAAGGGCATTTCAGCAAGGAGGTTTTTTGTGTATCTATAATTAACGTCTAGATTAAAAAAATCTTTATGAATCCAGCTCGCGGTGTAACTGCTCGTAAATGCTGGCGTAACGTTAGGGTTACCCGTAACGAAATTATTGTCATTAATAAAATAACTAAACGGGTTTAAACTTTCATATTTAGGACGTTCTAGAGAACGCTTGAAACTTAAAACATACATATTATCTTCACTAACCCTTTTAGAAAGTGACGCACTAGGAAACAATTCTAAGTAACTCTGTGTATTAACTGTTCCCAACGCACGGCTAGTACCCGTAATATCGGTTTGCTCAGCGCGCAGACCTGCGGTTAAAGAAATACTTTCCCAGTCGCGATTTGCTTGTACAAAAGCTGCCTGTACGCGCTCCTCATAAAAAAAGTTATCTGAAAACGTGCTGTTGAATACCGGCGTTCCACTGTCTGTATCAAAAAAGTCTAAAATGCTCAAATTGTCCACAGCGGTAGTTTTCAAACCCGCAGCCATTGTCCAGTCACTTAAAGAGAAGTTATAATCTAAAGAGGCAGCGTAAATCTTTATATTTTGGTCTTGTATGGTTTTAAATGCGTTTGTACCCGTCGTAACATTTGCATCATTAAAAAATGCACTATTGAGGTCTTGAAATACATCCCTATCGGTAAAAATGTAATTTCCTTCTAGTCGCAACTTGCTGTTGTCCTTAAAATAGTGGTCCCAACCTGCGTTTGCAAATCCCTGTGTGCGCTGTCCACCAAGTTCAGACGTTGTGTCAAAACCCGAAAAAGTCGTTGCGCCCTGACCTAAAATCAAGGTATTTGCTTGAGAATTTATACTTTGATTTTTATTGGAAACAAAGTTACCCGACAAGTCTATATTATTAGACTTGTCCACCGTTATATCTATGACCGTATTAAAGTTATGAGCGTCAGAACGGGTGACTTTTTCAAAATCTATAAACCAGCGCGAGTTGCGCGTACCGTCTGGATTGAAAAATCCTGTTTGTGCCTCGTCTTCCTTAAAATCCTTCCGCGGATTGTAATTATAGTTTGCGTATACATTTAACCAATCGTTCTTATAAAATTGGGAGATTCCTAATTGATATTTAGCAAAGGTGTCTACGGTATAATCTGCAATTACAGAACCTTTGTAACCAAGCGATATTCCTTTACTCGTATTAATATTTATGACCACGCCACCGTCAGCATCGTACTGTGCAGATGGCACAGTAATGACTTCTACGCTAGTTATGTTGTCTGCGCTGTAACTAGTGAGCAGCTGGTTGAGCTCGTTTTTAGTTAAGTAAACTCGTTTATTATTAATATAAATTACGGCTGCTTTATTTTTTACTAGATAGCCGCCGTTTAAAGAGACCACGCCTGGAGTGGCCTTTAAAATTCCAGCAGCATTTCCATTACTCAACGTAGAGTTTTCTACCTTGAAAATAATACGGTCTGCACGTTTCTCCACCACAGGCTTAGATGCTTTTACAGTGACTGCATCTAACGACTCTGCCTGTATGGAGAGCACAAGGTCGTTGAGTGACGTGTTTTTGTTGAGTGTCAGCTTTCGCGAAAGCGAACTATAGCCTACAGCCGTTATATTTAAAACATAATCGCCAGCAGCAATATTTTCTATTTCAAATATTCCTGTTTCCTCAGTCCACGCAGATTTGTAGAAACTACTGTCAGCCGCCTTTAATAGACTCACTGTGGCATAGGTTACTGGTTTTTTAAGGTCATCTTGTACGGAGCCTGTAAGATTCACTTGCGCCTGTGTACTAATTGAAAATAAAAGAATAAGTGACCAAAAATAATTCATAGAGCGAAGCAATTAATTAACTCGCTAAAATAGAAAAGCCCAGCCAAATATCCCGCGGCTATTTAGATTATATTTGCACTTGTATATAATGACTATGAAGAACATACGCAATTTTTGTATTATCGCGCACATAGACCACGGTAAGAGTACCCTGGCCGACAGGCTTTTAGGGGCTACAAATACGGTTACTGAGCGTGAATCTAAAGCGCAATTGCTAGATAATATGGACCTGGAACGTGAACGTGGAATCACGATTAAATCCCATGCAATCCAAATGGATTATACCGCTCCAGACGGGCAAGAATATATCCTCAATCTCATAGACACACCTGGACACGTAGATTTTTCCTATGAAGTATCGCGTTCTATCGCTGCCTGTGAAGGTGCACTACTCATTGTAGATGCCGCACAAAGTATACAGGCTCAAACCATTTCAAATCTATATCTAGCGCTGGAAAATGATTTAGAAATTATTCCGGTACTGAATAAGATAGACCTACCGAGTGCAAATCCTGAAGAAGTAAAGGATGACATCGTAGACTTACTAGGTTGTAAACGCGAAGAAATAATTCCTGCAAGTGCAAAAACAGGCTTGGGAATTCAAGATATTCTAGACGCCATTATAGAGCGTATTCCAGCGCCTAAAGGCAATGTGGACGAGCCGTTGCAGGCACTCGTTTTTGACTCACACTACAACCAGTTTAGAGGTGTAGAAACCATATTTAGAGTTATAAACGGTTCTATTAAAAAAGGCCAACAAATTAAATTTGTAGCAACCGGACAGACCTATTATGCTGACGAGGTAGGAACTTTAAAGCTTAATCAAGTAGCTAAAAAAGAAATTAAGGCAGGCGATGTAGGTTACCTCATCACCGGTATTAAAGAGGCCAAAGAAGTAAAAGTAGGTGACACGATTACAGATGCTATAAACCCTACTACAAACGCGATAGGTGGTTTTGAAGATGTAAAACCTATGGTTTTTGCAGGTATTTATCCTGTAGACACAGAGGATTATGAAGACCTGCGCAGCAGTATGGAAAAACTACAATTGAACGATGCATCGCTTGTTTTTCAAGCAGAGAGCAGTGCGGCACTTGGATTTGGTTTCCGTTGTGGGTTTTTAGGAATGTTGCACCTTGAGATTATTCAGGAGCGACTGGAACGCGAGTTTGACATGACCGTTATCACTACGGTTCCTAACGTTTCTTATCACGCTTTTACAAACAAAAATCCTAACGACATCCTCATCGTTAACAACCCGACCGACTTACCAGAACCGTCTACGCTTAACCGTGTAGAAGAGCCTTTTATCAAAGCGACCATCATCACAAAGTCTGACTTTGTAGGTAATGTGATGTCTTTATGTATAGAGAAACGCGGTGTGGTTACTAACCAAACTTATTTAACTACAGAACGTGTAGAACTGACTTTTGACATGCCACTTGCCGAAATCGTTTTTGACTTCTACGACCGTTTAAAGACTGTTTCAAAAGGCTATGCATCTTTTGACTATACACCTATAGGCATGCGCACCTCAAAACTGGTACGTGTCGATATTCTATTGAACGCGCAACCCGTAGATGCGTTAAGTGCCCTTATTCACCAAGACAATGCCTACAATATAGGCAAGAAAATGTGTGAGAAACTGCGCCAGCTTATCCCAAGACAACAATTTGATATTCCTATACAGGCGGCGATAGGTGCAAAAATCATTTCGCGTGAAACCATCAAAGCCCTACGTAAAGACGTAACCGCAAAATGTTATGGTGGTGATATATCCCGTAAACGTAAACTCCTAGAAAAACAAAAGAAAGGTAAAAAACGTATGCGTCAGGTAGGTAATGTAGAGATACCGCAGGAGGCATTTATGGCGGTTTTGAAGCTGAATGATTAACACCACTCTTTTATAAAAAATGAACGCCCAGATTTACTGGGCGTTTTTTGTAAGTTAAATTCTTATGCTAACCTAAAATAGGTCTAATTTTATGGTTCATTAAACCTGTTAAGTAGTGTCCTTAAAAATTATTATTAAACTCAGTAAATACGTTCTTACCGCATGTATTCTTCTTGGTTCTTGTCATGTTACGAACAAAAATACAGTCAAAAACGAAAATCAGCTTAAAAAGAGTATTGATACCGTTATAAAGTCCAATAATTTTAACGGAGTCGTGCTACTAACAAAGGGGAACAACACATTATATAGTAATTCCACAGGCTATGCAGATTTTGAGAATAAAACGCTTTTATCTCTGAACAGTCAGTTCGTTATAGGCTCTATTAGTAAGCAAATAACAGCGGTGCTGGTACTACAATCTTATGAACTTGGAGCTATTAAACTAGAAGACACTATAAATGAATATCTTACTGATATAAACCAACCGTGGACTAAAGATGTGACAATACATCATTTACTAACGCATACTCATGGAATAGTAGATATACAAAAACCGTTAGAATTTAAACCAGGCTCACAATTTCAATATTCACAATTAGGATTTGAATTACTTGCTCATATCCTAGAGAAAGTAACTGGTAAAACCTTTGAACAATTAAGTACTGCATTATTTAATGTGCATGAATTAACAAATACATTCCATCCTTATAATAAGCAATACAAAAATCTGGTTAAGGGTTATGAGCAAGATGAAAACGGCACCCTTAATTATGCAACAAATAGTTTAGATAATTTTGTCGCTGCAGGCTCCTTTATTTCTACAGTTTCTGACTTAAATAAATGGAACATCCTTTTACATTCTGGAAAACTTGTTAAGGCAGAAACACTAGAATTAATGAGCACTAGATATGCAACGCGACAGCATCCTATCTTTTCAACTATAGAATATGGTTATGGTTTGCTTTTTAAAGAAGGAGAAGCAAAAAAGCAAATAGGTGCGTTAGGTTATGCGCCAGGCTTTGTGTCTTCTTGTCATTATTATCCTGAAAAAGATATAAATCTAGTGATTCTAGAAAACACGGCTTATAAATTAAATGATTTTAAAACAACATTTAAAACACATACGGCACTCATGGAACTTGTTAAAAGTTTAAATGAGTAATTTGCCATTACATTCCAAAACACAATCCCATGAAACTCCACTCCATAGAAGCAGGAAATTTTAAACTCGACGGCGGCGCGATGTTCGGCGTGGTGCCTAAAAGCCTGTGGCAACGCACAAACCCAGCAGACTCTAACAACATGATAGATATGGCGGCACGTTGCCTGCTTATAGAAGACGGTGATAGGTTGACACTGCTTGACGCTGGCATGGGCAACAAACAGGACGAGAAATTCTTCGGCTATTACTACATGGACCACCGTTTTGACCTGGACAGCTCCCTTAAAAAGGCAGGATTTTCCAGAGATGATATTACTGACGTTTTCCTGACGCACCTACACTTTGACCACTGCGGTGGCGTGATTCAAAAGAAGGGTGATGGTTTTGAGCCTGCTTTCGCGAAAGCGAAATTCCACACAAACCGCAATCACTGGAACTGGGCAACGGTTCCTAACGCTCGGGAAAAAGCAAGTTTCTTAAAAGAGAATATCATGCCCATACAAGAAAGCGGTCAGCTGGAATTTATACCACAGACGCAGGTTTTTGAAAAGAACACCGCAATGGGTTTTGATATTCTCTTTGTAGATGGTCATACGGAGAAAATGATGATTCCGCATATTACGATAAAAGACAAAACTTTTGTCTTCATGGCAGACCTCTTGCCTACTGCTGGCCACATTCCTATTCCGTTTGTGATGGGTTATGACACCAGACCGTTGTTAACGCTGGACGAAAAAAGTGCATTTCTCAATGAGGCAGCTACTAATGGATATTACCTCATCCTAGAACATGACCCAGCGCATGAAATTATTACCGTAAAACATACAGAAAAAGGCGTGCGACTGGACAAGGTGTTCACTTTTGCCGACTTTTTCTAAAAATCGCTTGCTTGCTTGAATGTTTGCGAGTGCTCTAAACCTGTTTGAGAGTATCTAATAAGTTCCTTAACTTTGACCATAAATACATTATAACATGATGAATCCCTTTATTAAAAATACATTCCTGACAGTAGTTGCTGCAGGTATGCTTGCTGGTTGTGGTAGTGGTCTAGCGATAGTATCGCCACCCATTGCAAACATAGACCAGACACCAATTAAGACAACCGCGCTTACAGAGGACCAACTGCATAACTGGAAAGACCTAGACCTTGTTGCTGACACCGTACCTGGTATGAGTGTTAATAGAGCATATACGGAGTTACTTAAAGGTAAAAAAGGAACTACAACCGTGGTAGCCGTTATAGACTCAGGTATTGACATCGAGCATGAAGACCTAGACGGTGTTCTATGGACTAATCCTAAAGAAATTGCGGGTAATGGTAAGGACGATGATAACAATGGATATATTGACGACGTTCACGGCTGGAATTTCCTAGGTGATATTGTCGAAGAACTATTAGAATACGAGCGCATAGTTCGCGACAAAGCACAGTTGCCTGCAGACATCGTTGCAAAAGCGCAAAAAGAATATGATGAAAAAGTCGCAGAGGCAACCGCAAGTAAGCAACAATATGAGCAAATCTTGCAACAAATCAATGATGCAGACGCTGTAATCGTAAAGACCTTAGGTAAACCTGTCTACACGGTAGAAGAAGTAAAAGCCATAAAAAGCGACGACGAAACCGTTAAAAGATCAGTTCAGGTGATGACCTATTTTCTAGGTGTTGTACCTACCGTTGAAGACGCACGTGAAGAGCTAGGTGGTGTCATTGCAAACGCTACAGATTTATTGAACGGTGAAAAGCTTAAGAAAAACTACCGTACGGTACTAGGTAACGACCCGTATGTATGGGATGGTAAGCCTTATGGTAATAATGATTACTGGGGTCCTAATGCAGAGAAAACAGACGCCATGCACGGTACACACGTTGCTGGTATTATCGCTTCAGAACGTGATAACGGTAAAGGTGTAAATGGCGTTGCAAACAACGTGAAAATTATGGTCGTGCGTGCCGTTCCAGACGGTGACGAGTACGACAAGGATATCGCGATGGCTATACGCTATGCGGTGGATAACGGTGCAAAGGTTATTAATACCAGTTTCGGTAAATACCACTCTACACATCCAGAATGGGTGTGGGACGCCATTAAATATGCTGCTGCAAAAGACGTGCTTATTGTAAATGCGGCAGGTAATGAAGGTATCGATTTAGATAAAAACCAAGTGTATCCACAGGACCAAGTAGGAACGCAGCCTAATATCTCTGACAACTTCCTAACTGTAGGAGCACTTAATTATGAATATGGTTCTAACCTAGTTGCTGGATTTTCTAATTATGGAGCGCAAACGGTAGACGTTTTTGGTCCTGGAGTTGCTATTTACTCTACAGTGCCTAATAATGAATATCGCAATTTACAAGGAACTTCTATGGCGTCTCCAGCAGTTGCTGGTGTCGCAGCTGTAATACGCTCCCAATATCCTAAACTTACCGCTGGACAGGTAAAACAACTGCTTATGGATAGCGGTTTAAGTACTACTGCAAACGTAAACCTGGGCGACGAGAGCACAAAACGCTTCAATACCATTACGACTTCCGGTAAAATGGTGAATTTGTATAATGCACTTATTATGGCTTCTAAATTATAGAATCATAGTACCTATAATGAAAAGCCTGTTCCTTGTGAGCAGGCTTTTTAATTTTACGCTTTCGCGAAAGCGTAATTCCCATAATCCTTATCTTAGCTAAAAATTTATTTGATTCATGAAAAAGATTATTATAGCGCTTGCTACAGCGTTCACACTTGCTGCATGTAGTTCTTCACAAAGTGGTACAACTGCTGTGAGCAATAACGACAGCACCTACTGGCAACAACATGTCGACTACAAGATGAATGTGGACATGAACGTGAATAATTACCAATATACCGGTGACCAAACGCTCGTTTACACAAACAACTCGCCTGAAACGCTTGACAGGGTTTATTACCACCTTTTCTTCAATGCCTTTCAACCAGGTAGTGAAATGGACGTGCGTTCTAGAACCATTACAGACCCAGACCCACGTGTAGGTTCACGCATCGCGGCATTGTCTCCTAACGAAATAGGTTATTTAAAAATTGCAAACCTTAAACAGGATGGAAAAGCACTAGAAACCAGAGAAGAAGGCACTATACTCGTAGTGAAACTTGCAAAAGCACGTGATCCTGGCGCGTCTACAACACTTACGTTAGATTTTAATGGTCAAGTTCCAGTACAAATACGTCGTAGTGGTCGTAACAATAAAGAAGGTGTTGCACTTTCCATGACACAATGGTATCCTAAACTAGCAGAATTTGATAAAGAAGGCTGGCATGCAAACCCATACATAGGTCGTGAATTTCATGGCGTTTGGGGTGATTTTGACGTAAAATTAACCTTAGATAAAAGCTACACCGTAGGTGGAACAGGTTACTTACAAAATCCTAAAGAGATAGGTCACGGTTACGATAAGCCAAACAGCGGTCCAGCAGCTGGTCGCAATGGCAAACTTACTTGGCATTTTAACGCACCTATGGTTCATGACTTTGCTTGGGGTGCAGACCCTAAATTTGTTCACGACATTTACAAAGGAGAAAACGGCGTTGACCTTCATTTCTTTTATAAAGACAACGACGCTATACGCAAAAACTGGAAAGACCTACAACCTAAAACTGCGGCAATGCTCAAGTTTTACAATGAAAATGTAGGACAATATCCATACAAACAATACAGCGTTATACAAGGTGGCGATGGTGGTATGGAGTATGCGATGTGTACCCTTATAACGGGTGAACGCAGTTTTGGCAGCCTGGTAGGTGTTACGGCACATGAAATGGCACATGCATGGTTCCAGCATATACTTGCTACAAACGAGTCTAAGCACGAGTGGATGGATGAAGGTTTTACCAGCTTCATATCTGACGAGGCGATGAATGTCATCATGGACGAGCGCTCAAACGACCCACAGGCTAATTCCATAAGAGGTTACATAGGCCTTGCGACTTCAGGTAAAGAACAACCACTTTCTACACATGCTGACCGTTATGAATTTAACCGTGCATACGGTGCAAGTGCTTATAGTAAAGGAGCAACCTTTCTAGCGCAGCTAGGTTATATTATAGGCGATGATGTACGTGACCAGGTGATTTTAGAATACTACAACCAGTGGAAATTTAAGCATCCAGACCCAAACGATTTTAAACGCGTTGCAGAGCGTGTAAGTGGTTTTGAGCTAGACTGGTATCTCGTAGATTTTACTCAGACTACAAACACCATAGATTATGCAGTTGCAGCGCTTGAAGACGAGAACGGCAATGCCGCAATCACACTAGAACGCAAAGGTCAAATGCCTATGCCGCTAGACTTGACCGTAACCATGAAAAATGGCAGCGAGAAAAAAGTATATATTCCATTAGAAGAAATGCGCAACCAGAAAAAAACAGACCGCACTACCCTAGTAGCTGCAGACTGGGCTTGGGCTTACCCGCTATACACACTTTCACTTCCAGGAGTAAAAAGCAGTGATATTCAAGAAGTAACCATAGACCCACAAAACCA
>JANQTO010000487.1:1637-2000 GCA_030731685.1 Nonlabens sp. | reverse complement strand
CGTTCATATTTATAACACAAATTTAAGGTTTCAATCCCAAATTCTCGTAATTGCTTTATAGTATATTTGCAAAAACAAAATCATACCATGACTGAAACTCACGAAATCGTTTTCGAAAAGGTTCAAAACTCTAAATTACCAAACACCAACTTTGACAATTTAGTTTTTGGAAAATCATTCACCGACCACATGCTGGAATGCACATGGTCTAACGGCTCGTGGAGTGCAACCCATATAAAACCTTACGGACCTATTCTTGTAGAACCGTCTTGTAAAGTGTTTCACTACGGCCAGGCGATTTTTGAAGGTATGAAAGCGTTTAAAGATGAAAACGGAGACGTTTTTCTTTTTAGACCCGAAGAC
>JANQTO010000487.1:715-1627 GCA_030731685.1 Nonlabens sp. | reverse complement strand
GTGCAAAACGTCTAGCAATGCCCGAAGTTCCTTATGAGGTATTTATGGAAGGTCTTAAAGAACTCGTAAAGCTCGATAAAGATTGGGTACGCTACGGTGAAGGCCTGTCGCTTTACCTGCGACCATTTATGATTGCCAGCGAGAACGGCGTTGCCGCTGCACCGTCAACCGAATATAAATTTATGGTGGTGATGTCGCCAGCATTTGCCTACTATAGAGGTGATGTACGTGTTATTATTGCAAGCGAGTATTCTAGAGCCGCAAACGGTGGCGTAGGGTATGCAAAAGCTGCGGGTAATTATGCTGCCAGCTTCTACCCTAACAACCTTGCCATGCAAGAAGGATATCAGCAAATTATATGGACAGATGCTGCAACGCACGAGTATATTGAAGAAGCTGGAACTATGAACATTTTTGTTCGTTTAGGAGACACGCTTGTCACTGCACCGTCTAGCGACCGTATTTTAAATGGTGTAACACGCCGCAGTATTATGCAACTTGCACAAGACCACGGTATCAAGGTTGAGGAACGTCGCGCATCAGTGGCTGAAATTATAGAAGGTGCTAAAAACGGTACGTTAAAAGAAATATTCGGTACTGGAACTGCTGCTGTTATTGTTCCTATAAAAGGCTTTAAGCATAAAGAATTTGAACACGAGCTTCCAGAACTGGAGTCGCCTATGGCATCTAAGCTTAAAGAAGCCTTAAAAGATATTCAGTACAACCGCGCTGCAGATGCGCATGGTTGGAGAGTAAAAATATAGAGGTACATCACTTCATTATTTATAAAAAACTGCCGTAGGACTTCTATGTTCTAAGGCAGTTCTTTTTTTAAGACAAACTTAGCAACGTAGTGCCTATCTTTAAAATAAAAATGACCGCTACTCAAATTCATACACTACAAACCACATT
>JANQTO010000487.1:0-705 GCA_030731685.1 Nonlabens sp. | reverse complement strand
GACTCTAGCTCCACTAAAGTATCTGTATATTTATGAGCCTTATTTTTGCGCCGAAGTGAACAAAATTTTTAGTGTTAGGTTCTTAAGCCTTGATTTTTTTGTTTGCCAGCGCACCTACTCGCTCAAAGTATACTTTGCCGTGATCAAGCAAAAAATGAAAGAGCATTTTAAAAACTACATAATTAATCATTAAAAGTGGGTTAAGCATTAATAACGTTAACCATGCAATGTAATAAAGAACCATAAAAAATGACCGCTACTCAAATTCATACACTACAAACCACATTCTATAAAAACCGCAGCACCCAAGATGTAAACTACCGCGTGCAAGCCCTTAAGAAACTACGTGACGTGGTTTTAAAGTATGAGCAGGACGTTTACAAAGCACTCGCAGCAGACTTAGGCAAAAGCGAATTTGAAGCATTTCTTACTGAGTTTAACGTTGTCACAGGCGAGCTCGACACCTATATTAAAAAAACAGCATCATGGAGCAAGCCGCAGCACGTGTGGCCGTCTATCATGAATTTTCCATCTAAGGATAGACGTTACCCAGAACCTTATGGTTGTGCACTCATCATATCGCCGTGGAACTATCCGTTTCAGTTGGCAATGGCACCGCTTATAGGTGCTGTAGCGGCGGGAAATACCGTCGTTTTAAAGCCTATTGAATTTTCTACTGAAACCACCAAATTACTCGCAACCATC
>JANQTO010000486.1 GCA_030731685.1 Nonlabens sp. | reverse complement strand
TAGAATTCTCAACGTTTATAGGAGCTGTGAAGACATAAACATTTCCTTTTTTATTAAGGAAACTTGCACCATCTTGATATTTTATCACTGGACTCAAACCCGTTGTATTCCATACTGTTTTAGAAACGGTCGGGTACTGGAAGTTATCTACTTGACCGCTAAACACGTTTACAAGCAATGGATGTCCTGTATTTATGGTCGTTATTTTCTTTTCTGTGTTTGTAGCTGGTACTGCTTTGTCTAGACCATTAATAGCCTCGTAGCCTGTAGCATCTTCATGCGGTATGATAGCTAGATAACCACCATTTTTTAGAAAGGTATTCAGTTCGCTAGCTAGGCTAGGAGTGATGTTTTTCACTTCGTTGAGTACAATAAGATTTTGTTCTTTAACAAGATTAAAGTTCAAATCGCGAGATTGTACAGATGTATGTTTAAAATCGGGTTCAGTGAAAATACGGTTTAGAAAACCTGCATTTGCGTCGCTTACACTCAACACATTTATAGTACTGCTGTCTCCGGTAGCTATGTAAATATGATTGTCAAATTTAAGACCGCTGTCTTCAATAAAGAGTTCTCCCTTAAGTGGCTCTTTTGCATTTATCTCAAAAATGGCTTCTCCTTTTTTGGAACTTAAATCCACACTGGTTTTAGCGACCAGCGTACCCATATTGTTGAGACTTACGGTTACCGGCTGTTCTAAAGCAGCTGTCGCACTAAGCTTTACCGCTATTTTAAGTTCGTTACCAGTACGGTTTGCGACGTATGCGGTGTCCAGACTTACGTTATTAAATTCTTCTGGAATGAGTTGTACGAGGTCACGCTTGAATCCTGTAAGAGTATCTGGAAAAATTTCTTTTCCCCGTTTCTGAAAGTCAGAAATCATAATGAGTTCCCTAGACTTGTTGCGACCATCGAGCAGACTTGCTGCCTTAAGCTGCACTTGGGTATAGGTAAGCTCATTATTGCTGTAACCAGCGTTCAATAGGTCGTTAGCTACTTGCTGTTTGGTCGTGTTTGCATAGACCTTATCATTTGTGAATAATGTAAACACCTTATCTACGGGTAATTTCTCTAATAACTGATTTACAGCTGTTGTGTACAACGGTCCGTTACTGCCAGCGGCCTGCATGGAGTAGGAATTGTCAAGGTAAATTGCCGTTTGTTTTTCTTGCTTTAAGGTCCTGCTGTCCGTCATAAACGGTTGGGCAAATGCAATGACAATACATGCTATTGCTAGCATACGGGCAAGTAACGTAAGCCACTTTTTGAGTTTGTTGCTTTTGCGGGTTTCCGTGATTAGTGGTTTTAAGAATGCCACATTTGTAAACGCTACTTTTTGAAAACGTCGTAACTGAAATAGGTGAATAATAATAGGGATGACTAGAAAAAAGAGGCCGTAAAGTAGAGAAGGGTTCTTAAATAACATCTAGCAATTGTGATTAGTCAAAGATACTATCTTTCATTTGAAGCGCAATGCTTTTTAGACGATGCAATTCATGGTGATTATAATTCGTTAAAAGCTCCTAAACCGAATAACGCATAGTCATATTTTACAGGGTCTTCAGGGTCAAGCTTACGTAATGCAGTGTCTAATTCAAGAACTGCTTTAGCGTCATTTTGCTTTCTTTTTAAAAGTTTTAACTTTCTGGAAATATTGCCAGTATGGACATCGAGCGGTAGTGATAATGCACTTGGCGGAATGCTGTCCCATATACCAAAATCTACGCCAGCATTGTCCTTGCGTACCATCCACCGCAGGAACATATTGATACGTTTTGCACTGCTGTTTTTTAGCGGGTCGCTTACGTGTTTTTGTGTGCGCACTAAATGTTCCACTTGAAAGAACATCGTTTTGAACTGTGAGATTGCTGCTTGTAAGTTGGGTTGTTCTTGGTACGCTTTCGCGAAAGCGGACTCTAAACCACCATACTGCTGTTCTAAATGCTTTAAGGAGCGCATAAAGGTCTTGCAATCCTCGCCATTAAACGTGCGGTGAACAAA
>JANQTO010000485.1 GCA_030731685.1 Nonlabens sp. | reverse complement strand
GGTGATGTCTCTATAAATAACCTGCTGGCTTTAAATGGTGGCGTGGGTAACTTTAAAAGTAGCCGTTCAGACTTTAATAACGACCAGTTATTGTCGTTAAACGCCATTTTTAATCCTTCTAAAGCACTGAAAATTAAAACACTAGGCTTTTTTAATTGGGATAGCAAAGATTTTTTCCGCAACAGTACGGCTAGCTTTTTTGCAAACGGGACAAATTTTACAAACGTAGAGGACTATACCTTGCGCAACACAGACCGCACGACTTTTGGTAAGGTGCAGCTCAATTATGATTTCTCTAAAAACGCCACGCTAGAGTCTGTTACTACCATAAATGACGGTAGTGAACGTGCCGGCGCAGCGCTTGCTTTTAACGGCGTTTCGACCCTAGAACGCCTCACCGCTGCAACATCGCGCTATGAACATGTCTCAACCTATACTAACAGGCGTACAGATGCTAAGGTATTTCTCGCCACGGCACGCGTGGTACATGAAGAGTCACCACAGGACTATGATGTGAATCAGTACTTTTTTGACGATTTGTTTCCATCTACCGCAATGCCCGACGCTGTAAACCAGCAGGTTAATAACCGTACGACCTATGCAGGTTTACAGGCACACTATCTAGACCGCAAGAAAAACGGTAACCTCTTAGAGTTAAGACTGGGCAATCAATATCGTGTAGATGGGCTGGATAACGTGTTACGCTTTCGCGAAAGCGGAATCACCACAAACGAACCAGAAGGCTACCAAAATCGTACAAAATATGCAGTAAACGACCTGTTTGCCCAAGGTAAATATCTTGTTCAATGGAGCGACTGGAAAGTGACCAGCACGCTGGATATGCATTTTATTTCAAATGAATTAAATCTAGCAACCAGAACAGATAGTCAAAATGTATTCTTTCTAAACCCTAGTGTGGCTATTAATTACGAGCTTAATAGGGATAATCGGTTTGGTTTTAGTGCTTCTCAAAATAGAACAAATGCGGGCTTATTACAGGTATTTGACCAGTATGTGCTCACGGGTTTCCGCTCGTTTAATCGTGGTACGGGAACATTCAATCAGCTAGACGCGAGTAACTTAAATTTAAATTACCAGCTAGGTAACTGGACAGACCGTTTTTTTGCCACCGCAAACCTAGACTATCGTAAAGACCACGATTTTTTCGCTACAAACAGCGTGCTAGCACAAAATTTTAGTCAGACTACGGTCATTACCATAAAGAATAGAGAATCCCTAAGCCTCAACCTCACTGCCGACTATTATTTTAAAAACATAAGTTCCAACCTCAAGCTGCGTGGTAGCGTTGCCCAAAGCAACTTTAAAAACGTCATTAACGACTCAGACCTGCGTGATGTGAATCAAACGCTTGTGACTGCTGGTGCAGAAATGCGCTCTGCATTTTCTGGGTTTTTCAATTACCATGTTGGGACATCCTACGACTGGACACAAGTAGCCACGAGTCAAACTAATAGTTTTTTAAATAATCGCACCTTTTTAGACCTTTCGTTTAATTTTACGGAACGCATTACCGCCATAGTAAAAGGTGAAAGATTTTATTTTGGTAATATTAATGAAGGAGACAACACCTATTATTTTCTGGACTTAGATGCCCGTTATAGTAAAGAGAAAAGTCCTTGGACTTTTGGTATTACTGCACGTAATCTTACAAATACCGAGCAATTTCGCACCAGTTTTATAAACGACGTTGCGTCTTCAACTATTTCTTTTAGATTGTTACCACGGTTTGTTCTTTTTCAAACCACCTTTAGATTTTAAGTCGTTATAAATTATGATAAAAGCTCCTTCCCCTAGGGAAGGCTGGGATGGGATTTTCGTTGTTAGTATATCAGTACTTTAGCTGTCAAGATATCAGTTACCCACAAAGTCGTTATAAATTATGATAAAATCTCCTTACCTTAGGGAAGGCTGGGATGGGATTTGCAGAGCCTAATATTTCAAATTATCAAATCTCAACAACTCCAAAACCCACAACTCCAAC
>JANQTO010000484.1 GCA_030731685.1 Nonlabens sp. | reverse complement strand
GCGCATTTAATGCGGTAGGTGGCGACCCAGTTTTTGTGGAGCGTGCAAAAGGTGCATATCTATATGACGTCGATGGAAACCAAATCATAGATTATATAGCATCGTGGGGACCTATGATTTTAGGTCATGCATTTGAACCTGTTGTAAACGCCGTAAAAGAGGCAGCTGAAAAAGGAACATCCTACGGCATGCCTACAGAACTTGAAACTCAAATTGCGTCACTGGTTCTTAAAATGGCTCCAAATATAGACCAGGTGCGCATGGTTAATTCTGGAACAGAAGCTTGTATGAGCGCAGTACGTCTCGCACGTGGTTTCACTAACCGAGACAAAATCATAAAATTTGCAGGTTGCTACCACGGTCATAGTGATTCCTTTTTGATACAAGCTGGTAGTGGCGCTGTAACTTTTGGGTCGCCTAATAGCCCAGGAGTGACTAAAGGAACTGCAAAAGATACCCTACTTGCTTCCTATAATAACTTAGAGCAAGTAGAAACCTTATTTAAGGCAAATCCAAGTGAAATAGCTTGTGTAATTATTGAACCCATTGCCGGTAATATGGGTTGTATCGTTCCTCAACAAGGATTTCTTGAAGGTCTGCGCAGCTTGTGTGATGACCATGGAGCGTTGCTCGTTTTTGACGAAGTAATGACTGGTTTTAGGCTGGCAGCTGGTGGCGCGCAGGAAACCACAGGCGTTCGTGCTGATATTGTAACATATGGAAAGGTAATTGGCGGTGGTTTGCCAGTAGGTGCATTTGCAGCTCGACAGGAAATAATGAACCAACTTGCGCCGCTGGGACCTGTTTATCAAGCTGGAACGTTGAGTGGGAACCCGCTAGCGATGAGTGCTGGTCTTGCTATGCTACAACATTTAGATAACAACCCGAGTGTGTTTGATAGCTTAGCTACAAAAACAGCATATTTACATGAGGGAATAGATTCGGTATTGAAAGAAAAAGGATTGCCATATCAAATCAACCGCTATGGTTCTATGATGTCTGTCCATTTTACAGAAAAACCAGTTACCGACTTTGAGAGTGCAGCTACAGGAAATAATGAGTGGTTCAAGAAATTCTTTCACGGACTCCTAGACCGTGGCATTTATTTACCACCAAGCGCTTTTGAATCGTATTTTTTAAATGATGCCCTAAGTTATGAGGATTTGGATAAAACTATAGAAGCAAGTAGGGAAGTAGTTTCTAGCTGGTAGTCGCTTATGAGCATAAGAATGTACGAAAAAGTCCTGCTTTCTTAGATTGAGAAAGCAGGACTTTTTGCAAACCAGCTACTTAATTATTTTCTCTTTAAGAACGAATTAAGTTCGTTTGCATAAATTTTATCAATTTCTTCGGTACGTGCTTTTTTACTAGACGAATCAAGATTTTCACGTTCTAATCTGACTAGAAGCGATTCCTTTTGCATAACGATTTCTTTAAGCTCGCTTTTACGTGAAGGAGCAACGCCGTTCTCTTTCATAATCGTCATAACTTTTTCCTCTACTTTTTTGTCCATTGCGTCCTGAGAAGCGGCAATGCGTTTACTTTGTTCCAGCTGCGCTTTAGTAACTTTAGGAACTTCTACAGCATTTGTTGATTGTGCTGTTGCTAAACCAGCGATAAGAAAGGCGGCAAGTAATATTATGTTTTTCATGTCGGTATTTTTGATTTAAACCTTAAATGTAAGAAAATTATCTATCTTATCAAGAAAAAGCCTTATCCAATAATGGTAAGGCTCTCTGTTTAAGATAAATCACATTAAAATTAAGGTGAAGTGCACATGATTAACGACGTCTCTTTCGGTTATCGTCTCTTCTTTCCTCTCTACGTTCTTTACCTTTTGTAGCCATTCTAGCCATCATTTTCTCCCATCTCGCATATTGCTCTTCGTTGAGAATATTTTTCATTTCGCGTTTCACAGCAATTTGCTGGTCAAGTCGCTGTGATTGTAGCGCTATCTTTTCGTCTTTAGACATTTCCTTCATCGCCTCACGTGATGGTTTTTCTTTTC
>JANQTO010000483.1 GCA_030731685.1 Nonlabens sp. | reverse complement strand
CGATTATCTATTTATGCTAAGCGATTTACTATCAAAACCATGCAAATGGTAGGTGCAACCAAAAGTTTTATACGCAAACCCTTTATTTATACCAGTATTAAGCTGGGGCTTATAGGTGCTGTAGTTGCGCTGATAGCGCTTGCCGGTGTTGTCGTATGGGTAGATGGGCAGTTGCCAGAACTTAGTATTCTAAAGAACTATGAAATGCTCGTAATGCTTTTTGTGGGCGTGCTGGTTTTTGGTGTGCTTATAAGTTTGTTGAGTACGTTTTTTGCAACTACAAGATACCTCAATCTCAAAACTGACCAGTTATATTACTAGGCCGGTTCTAAACATAAGTTAATGAAGAATCAAAAAACAACTCCCGATAACAAACCGAAGGAAGAAAATATCAAGCCTAGGTTTGAATTTATTTTCAAGCGCAAGAACTATGTGTTTATGCTTATAGGTTTAGGTGTAATCGCGCTAGGTTTTGCCCTAATGGCTGGCGGCGGCAGTGACAATCCAGAGGTTTTTAACGAAGCTATATTTTCATGGAGACGCATTAGACTGGCGCCTACATTAGTGCTTATAGGGTTCGGCATTGAAATTTATGCCATTTTACTAGACCCAGAAAAATAATGGAAACAGTAGATGCAATCATCCTGGGAGTTATACAAGGACTCACAGAGTTTTTACCTGTTTCTTCCAGTGGTCACTTAGAGTTGGGGAAAGCTATTCTAGGCGACAATTCAGTTCCTGAAGAGAGTTTGTTGTTTACCGTAGTTCTTCACTTTGCAACTGCGCTTGCAACCGTTGTGGTTTTTAGAAAAGATATTTTAGAGTTGCTCAAGGGCTTATTCTCTTTTACATGGAATGAAGAAACGCAGTTTGCTCTAAAAATTGTGGCTTCTATGGTTCCTGCGGTTATCGTCGGTTTGTTTTTTGAAGAGCAATTAGAATCCTTGTTTAACGGGAACATTATCCTAGTGGGCTTTATGCTCATTATCACAGGTTTACTTTTATTTCTAGCTGGTCGTGCAAAACATACAGGTAAGGACATCACATGGAAAGATGCCGTTATTATAGGAGTTTCACAGGCCATCGCTATGCTACCCGGAATTTCTCGTAGTGGAGCCACTATTTCAACATCTGTCTTACTAGGTAATGACCGTGCAAAAGCTGCACGTTTCTCATTTCTTATGGTTGTTCCGCTGATTTTTGGAAAAATTGCTAAAGACATTTTAAGCGGTGATATCTCATTAGAAAACACGGCAAGTACGCCGTTAATATTAGGATTTATCGCAGCTTTTGTTACAGGTCTTATTGCTTGTACATGGATGATTTCGCTAGTGCGAAAGGCAAAACTTCATTACTTTTCTTATTACTGTTTTGCAGTAGGAATTATAGCAATAGCCGCAGGATTCATAAATAGTTAATACATCATGGACCTTTAAAGTAGCAATAATAAAAAGTATTTATTAAATCTTAACTTTATGAAAAATCTAAAGCCTTACTTTCTTTTTTGCGTGCTTTTTATAATCGCATCTTGTGCAAGTACTAAACGTAGTGAAAACATAAAAAAGGATGGACTTTCTTTTGAGACAGCAGTAATTGTTGACAGTATAATGGAAGAATACCAATATGTAAAATCTGCTTGTCCAGACTGTACCAAGAACTCACAAGCGCTTATTTATTACCAAAAAAAGCCTTACGATGTTTTAACATTCACAAATGCTAAAGGTGAGGTGATTAAATACCATTTTGACATTTCAAATTTCTTTGGGAAAGGATTTTAATAGCGATGGTCAAAGATTCTGAAATAGGTTTTTTCTTTGTACATATGATATATACAAATTCAAGTTTCAGCCAGGGGATCATGAACAATGGTATTTACTGTGAGTATGTTCTGTTTCTGCGTGTGGGTATAGGGCTGGGCAGGAGGAATTTGTTGTGGGCAGGTGATTGGGGGGATTCACCGCCATGGGAGGCGATTTTCTGGTTGTTCGCTGCCTGCATGTCCGGTATAT
>JANQTO010000482.1 GCA_030731685.1 Nonlabens sp. | reverse complement strand
CTTTCACCATGGTAGGCCTGTACTCGTGGTAAGAGTTTGTCGCCATACCGTCAAACCCGATAGTGCCGAATAGCTGCTCATAATACAAGGAACCGTCAGGCTTTCTAAATATCGTGTGTCGTTTAGGTGGAATTTTACCTAGTTTGTGATAAAATGGCATAATTTGTATTTTATATTCTCAAATTTCGTGAATTCTATTGGTTTTCTTAGTTAAAAAATCCAATAATTGAAAAAGCCAAATCTTAGGAAACGCTAAAAAGCAAATCCTAAATTCACGTAGAACTCATTGTCGTTTTGCTGGGGTGAGAAGCTATATTTCAGTTCTATAGGTCCCAGAAATGTTTCTAAACTGTAACCTATGGCATATCCAGTATAACGTGCTTTGCTAAACCACTCATTTTGCTCAAATAGGTCGTCGTCTACATTGGCAAGATTTGCGCTGAGTATTACGTGATTCTTTTTAAAAAGTTCCCAATCCACTTCAAAAAGCGATTTAATGACCGTATTGCCAGCTATACCTATGAAATCATAACCGTAAAAAGACAGGTTGTTATTAATGCGCCTAGCACCATAGCCACCTAGGAAAAAATCCAGGGAGCTATTTCCCGGATTTCCTATGGGTAAGCCTACATATAGTTCTCCTCTAACGCTCAACCTTCGGGTAACGGAGATTGCTCTGCCCAGTGATGCTTGTGCAATAGAGAACTCGTTAAAGTTGTTGTCGTGGTCCGTACTTAAAATATAAAGATGAAAATCGCCCTGCACTCTCCAGCCAGTAGATGGGAAAAATGCATTGTCATAACTATCAAATAATGCCTTACCATAAATACTACCCGTAGTATTGTCATCAAATACCGTACGCGGGTCATTAGGATTTGCAGTAGATAGGGTTTCAGTAAAAATACTCAGCTTTTTAAGTTCTACGCCGCCAGTTATGGAAACGTTGTTTGCAAGTCGTGTTTGTAGATACAATTGCTGTGTCCAGTCATTATAGCTAAGCCCTATGTTGTTAACGGTGAGGTCCATGCCGCCAACTTGAGAAGCAAACCCTGCGCTTATGGATTTATCAAACTGTACAAACTCACTGTGAAATCCTATAGATAGATAGCTGCCCTTATCTATATAATAGTCGAGGTTGTAGCGTACGTTATCGCCTAAAATTAAATCACCGGATAGGATGTCATTATCAAAAAGCACTTTTTTACGGGTCAGGTTTACGAGTGCGGCACTTCTAAGAAGTTCGTCATAATGTACTGCAAATCGCAGCGAGTTACGAACGGGATTCTCGACTACTTCAATGTCTAGCCTAGACCCAGTTTCCCTAGGCTTGATTTCATAATTTACTTTTGTGAAATTAGAGGTCGCCTGTAACCTGTTAATTCCGTCGTTTATGGCATTGTAAGTAATCGTATCGGGAATTTTAAAATTAAACCTACCGCGTATAAATGCTCTGGAATAGTT
The DNA here is from genome assembly GCA_030731685.1 of Nonlabens sp. Taxonomy (GTDB): domain Bacteria; phylum Bacteroidota; class Bacteroidia; order Flavobacteriales; family Flavobacteriaceae; genus Nonlabens. The sequence continues at coordinate 548 of JANQTO010000482.1, read as the reverse complement.
GTCGTTTCCATTAATGGTGATGCCTGTTACATAAATACTGTCCAGTGATTTGCTGCGCTGCAATCCTTTATTTAAGTAATTTGGAGTACGGTAAGGCTTGAGTTCTACGGCTTTTTTTTCAGCTGCCTTAGAGCCTTCGTTAATAATCTCTCTTCCCAGTCCAAAAGAAATAACACTAAAGCCTTTAATGTCTGGCGCGATGTAAACATCAGTTTGTGTTCTTTTAACTTCCATGGCCTCAATCGTCCTGAAGTTATTTATTTGGGTAAGTATATCCAGACCACCATTGATTTCGGCGATGTTGCGCAGGCCATCTTGAACGTCGACACCTATGATAATATCTACGCCTCGTGCGCGCAGCTCGGCTACCGGATAATTGTTTGTCACACCACCATCGACCAGTTCCATACCATCTATTTGTACTGGGGCAAATAGCGATGGCAACGCACCGCTGGCATTTACGGCTTTCGGTAAGTTGCCGCTGTTGAGCAGTACCTCTTCACCGGTTTCTATGTTTGTGGCCATGCAAAAAAACGGAATAGGAAGCT
>JANQTO010000481.1 GCA_030731685.1 Nonlabens sp. | reverse complement strand
CGCTATATCCCTGTGTAGCAGCGTTTGCTCCCATACTAACATGATCTTCCTGGCCATTTGATGAAACAATGCTATCGATACTTGCTGGCGTACACAGTTGTTTATTTTGACTCACGATGCTTGCCGCGGTATATTGCACAATCATCAAACCACTATTCAAACCTGCATCCTTAACTAGAAAAGCTGGTAAACCTCTCGTGCCGCTCATTAACTGAAACGTACGTCGTTCACTTATGCTACCCAATTCGCTCATAGCGATAGCTAGAAAGTCCAGAGCAAGTGCTAGTGGCTGACCGTGGAAATTCCCACCAGATATAATGGTCTCTGAGCCCGGAAAAATGTTTGGGTTGTCAGTCACAGAGTTTACCTCAGTCAATATGGTTTTTGTAACAAAGCGTAATGTATCCCATGACGCGCCGTGAACTTGCGGCACACACCTAAAACTATATGGGTCTTGAACGTTTGTTTTTTCGCTCGAAGCGATGGAACTATCGGTTAAAAGTTCTCTTATAAGCGCAGCACTACGTAGCTGACCATTATGTGGTCTAATTAAATGTATGCGCTCATCAAATGGTGATAAATTACAATCAAATCCATCAATGGACATTGCTGCAATTACGTGCGACCAGTACCATAAATGATGTGATTCCAATACCTGCACAACACCATAGGCTAGCATGAACTGCGTGCCGTTTATAAGCGCCAAACCTTCTTTACTCTTCAATCGTAACGGTTCTAAACCTAATTCTTTAAACAAATCGCCACTCTTCATTTTTTTTCCCTGATAATGAACAACACCTTCACCTATTAATGGCAGTGTGAGATGCGCTAACGGTGCAAGGTCACCACTAGCACCTAGTGAGCCCTGCTCATAAACGACAGGCATTATATTATTGTTAAACATGTATATGAGGCGTTCCACAACTTCTATACTTATACCGCTATGACCGTATGAAAGACTCTGTATTTTCAAGAAAAGCATCAATCGTACAACTTCTAACGGTACCTCAGCACCGGTTCCACAGGCATGGGATACCAGTAAATTATGTTGCAATTGCTGTAGTTGCGTGTGATTTATATGTGTATTACACAAACTTCCAAAACCTGTATTAATTCCATAAACAGCAGCACTATCTTCCTTTCCAAAGGAGTTATCCAGATATGCCCTACACCTAACTATTGACTCACGTGACTCTTCTGAAAGGCTTAGTTGAACGTCTTCTTTATAGATTACGTGCAATGTTTCTAAGTCTAATCGTTTGGTTGAAATAAGATGCTCCATGAGGAATGTTAGTTAGTTTGTTTTAGTTTATGACTATTTTTTAGAGGCTTGTAACTGTTGCGGTTGCTCGGGTTGTTTAAATAATTGCAAAATAGACGGACCTATAAAGTTGGAAATTATAGAAGCCTTAATTCCTTCATGTGCATAGGTCTGTGAAGCAACATCACCAGCAAGTCCATGAATGTAAACACTAAAAATGGCGGCTATTAATGGGTCATATCCCTGCGCTAAAAATCCTGCCATAACACCAGCGAGCACGTCACCACTGCCAGCAGTCGCCATGCCTGGGTTGCCAGAATCGTTAATATAAACCTGGTCGCCCAGAATGGTTGTAGTATGGGCACCTTTCAAAACGAGGATTACCTTGTGCTTGTTAGATAGCTTTTTAGCTAACTCGATGCGCTCATAGCCGTTTTTCCATGTACCTACCAGTCGCTCAAACTCTCCATCGTGCGGTGTCAAGATACTATTTTCGGGTACGTTTTTCCACAACGCTGAGTTTGCAGCGAGTATGTTCAAACCATCTGCGTCTATGACTACCGGTTTTTTTTGTGATTGTAACGCTTTCGCGAAAGCGTTAACCGTAGCATCATTCTGACCAATTCCAGGACCTATACACAAGGTAACATCTTTCAAATCATGCTGAAAATCGCTTATAAAATCTATTCCAGTACCGGTAAGCGTCATCACTTCTGGTAAAGCGGTTTGCAAAATATTATTTCCTAATTGTGGTATGTATGCCGTCACTTTTCCTGCACCGCTATTCATGGCTGCACCGCAGGCAAGCGTTGCAGCTCCCATTTTTCCCATGCTACCAGCAAGTACCACAACATGTCCAAAATCTCCTTTATGTGTATATTTTTCTCTAGGTCTGTAAACGCGTTGAGCGCCTTCTCTTGTAATCACTTGTGCAAGTGGCGGCGCTTGCATCATATATTCTGGGTCAAGTCCTATATTGACTACTTCAAAACTACCTGCGTAAATTGCAGTATCTGCAAGGAAAAACGAAAGTTTAGGAGTCATAAAACTAAAGGTATGGTTTGCCTTAACAATCGCATCCTTTACACCATTGGGCTCATTTGCAAAAAGTCCAGACGGCATGTCCACGCTCACAACAAATGCCTTAGATTCATTTATTTTTTTAACCAGCTGAGCCATCCAGCCCTTTATAGGTCTGTTGAGACCTGTACCAAAAATAGCATCAATGATAATATCCTGTGTGTCGATTTCAGGAAAGTCTTCTTCGCATGATAATAGTGTGGGCCATTCTTTTGTAACCTCTTTTATACGGTCATAATTAGCTAGGAACTCTGGTGTTCTTTTTTTACTACAATTAGTAACGTATGTAGTCACATGATAGCCATGTTGAATCATGTGCCGTGCTAAAGCTAGACCATCGCCTCCATTGTTACCTATACCACAAAAAACTTTTACTGGCACCGGCGAACCATTTAATCGCTGATGTATGCGTTCAAAAATCAAAGTCGCCACACGTTCCATGAGGTCTAAACTCGATATTTGTTGCTTGTCTATGGTAGATTTATCTGCTTCGGCGAGCTGCTGTGCGCTTAGTATTTTCAAGGAATGCTTTTTTAAAATCAGTTTGCAATTTAAGGAAACTAGGGAACATAGAACTGCCCTACTATTTGTTAGTTTATCGCAATTGTCTTTTATAATTCCCTATTTATAAAAACCTATTGAAGTACCTTTGTGTCTCAATAATTATGTATTTATGAAAAACACAGCACTTACCTCTATTCACGAATCTTTAGGCGCCAAAATGGTGCCGTTTGCAGGCTTTAATATGCCGGTACAATATGCAGGAGTTAATGTAGAACACGCCACAGTGCGTGAGTCAGTAGGTGTTTTTGATGTTTCTCATATGGGTGAATTTCTTATATCAGGCCCAGAAGCTATTAATCTCGTGCAACGCGTTTCTTCAAACGATGCGTCTACCCTAACCATAGGCCGTGCGCAATATGCATATTTGCCCAATGAAACTGGCGGTATTGTAGATGATATGATAGTTTACAAGATCAAAGAAGACCAGTTTTTACTGGTTGTAAACGCATCAAACATAGATAAGGATTGGGAGCATATAACTTCTCAAAACACGATGGGTGCTGACATGAAAAACCTGTCAGACGACTATTCACTGCTTGCAATTCAAGGTCCCAAAGCCGTTGAGGCCATGCAGTCACTTACTCCTGTGGATTTAGGCGCTATCAAATTTTATCATTTTGAAGTAGGTGAATTTGCAGGTATAGAACATGTAATCATAAGCGCGACGGGCTACACAGGCTCTGGCGGTTTTGAAATTTATTGCAAGAACACAGAGGTTGCTCAAATATGGAAACGCGTGTTTGAAGCTGGTGCATCCTACAACATCAAACCAATAGGCCTCGCAGCACGCGACACACTGCGACTTGAAATGGGTTATTGCCTTTACGGTAATGACATAGACGATACGACATCGCCATTTGAAGCTGGTCTAGGCTGGGTTACAAAATTTACAAAAGATTTTGTAAATCACGAGCAGCTGCAATCTCAAAAGGAATTTGGCGTGAACCGTAAATTGGTCGCTTTTGAGATGGATGAACGCGCAGTACCTCGAGGTGGTTATGAGATTAAAGACAGTAATCAGCAGGATTTAGGCATGGTAACTAGTGGTACCATGTCACCGTCTATGAATAAGGGTATAGGTATGGGCTACGTTCCACCTATATTCTCTGCACCTGGAAGCAAGATTTACGTGCAGATACGCAAGAACCTTGTTCCAGCAACAGTCGTTAAATTGCCTTTTTACAAAAAATAATATAACACTATTTGAATAGGATTCTTATACTGGGTGGCAGTGGTTTTGTAGGAAATGCTATCTACAAGGAGCTTGCGCCTTTTTATAACGTGCATGCAACCTATCGAAGTCCTAAAGGTGCTTATGATAAAAACAAGCATTTCCACGAGTTTGATATGGAAACTGAAGACGTTTCTATTTTGCTCAATAGCCTTAAACCTCAATTCATAATAAGCGCCGTGCGAGGAAACCCACATGCACAAATAGATTTACACGACCGATTGGGTTATTGGAGTGCTCAAAATGAGAGCCGAATAATCTTTTTATCCAGTGCAAATGTATTTGATAGGTTCACAAACTATCCCAGTTATGAGCACGACAAAACACTTTCCGAGAGTATATACGGACGCCTGAAAATAAAAATTGAAAATGACCTGCTGCGCTTGCCTACAAGCAAATATGTCATTTGTAGAGTTCCCATGATTTATGGTGCAAACGCTCCACGTGTTCAGGAACTAAAGGCTTTTTTAGAAGCAAAACAAGCTATTGAGGTATTTCCAAACGTGGTCATCAACGCTACATTCATAGATAAACTAGCACGACAAATTCACTACATTATCAACCGGAGACGTAGAGGTATTTTTCACTTAGGCAGTAATGATTTAGTACACCACATAGATTTGGTAAGGGATATATGTAATGAGCTAGGAACACCGCATCCACTATTAAAACAGGTCTATGACTCTAATGAAGACCGCCATCTGGCGGTATTGCCTAAAGACAATTTACTACCCAAACACTTGCAACTCACTATAGCCGACGTTGTAGCGAGTTCTACTGCTATATAATCTTAATTTGCAAGAACTGGCGTCACGGTATAACCTTCCTTGCGCAATAATTGAATCACGCCACTTTCTCCTGCGAGGTGTGCCGCGCCCACACCATAAAATGCGCTTTGCTTTTTTGAAATTTCAATAATACGCGGAATCCATTTTTTATTGCGGTTATCTAATAGCACTTCACTGTTTTCCATAAAATCGCCACCATCACTAGTCATCATGAGCATGAGTGCGCTCAGGTCCTGTTTCATATATGCGTCCTGCATTTTTTTGAACATCGCCTTATCTTTTTCTATACCGTCCTTTGCTTTCTTAAGCAAACTTTGTGCTTGCTCCTTAATAGGTATCGCATCAAAAGCATCAAACTGGTCATCAACAGTTTCAAGACCTAGAACTTCCTCTTGTTCTCTTTTGGCATGAGCCATAAGATTACCTTCAATGGACTGCATAGGGCAATCCATCATGGACGGAATGAGAATGCTTTCTATCATAATAGGTGCCATAGAATCTAGTAACGCAAGTCCCATCGCTGCATGCTCCTTTAAAAAGGTATCCAATATTTTGTACTCTTCTTCAGTAAGATGTTTGGAGATGGTCTCGCCTTTAGGGAACATCATCCGTTTCATCATTTCGGCTTGTAAGGTTGGACTATCCATGTCTAGTTCCAAAACGACTAGTTGGGTAGAATCAAGCGCTTCTTCCACCTGTTGTGTTAATGTCGCGTCGCACAATACATGCATGGTTCCATAAATGTAACTTGTTTCAAGGCCGTTGCCACCAACTTTCCAAAGCAACGCATTTTCCAACTCCTGTGCAGCAGCACATAAGGTCAATAAGGTAAAAGCGAGCAAACAAGCTGTTTTATGCATGTGTAATTTATTTTGTGTTTTATTTTTATGGTATGTACTTATCTGTACCCCATTCTGGTTTACGTTTTTCTAGGAATGCATCGCGTCCTTCTCGAGCCTCTTCTGTCATGTAGATAAGTCGAGTCATTTCTCCTGCAAATACTTGTTGCCCTACCATTCCGTCATCTGTAGCGTTCATGGCAAATTTTGCCATTTTTATAGCTGTTGGTGATTTTTTGAGAATTTCCTGTCCCCATTCATAAGCTGTTGCATCTAGCTCATCATGCGGCACAACAGCGTTAACCATACCCATGTCCATTGCTTCCTGTGCGCTATAACTGCGACCTAAGAAAAATATCTCACGCGCTTTTTTCTGTCCTACCATTTTTGCTAGGTACGCGCTGCCGTAACCAGCGTCTACACTTGCTACGTCTGTATCTGTTTGTTTAAATATGGCATGCTCTTTACTTGCCAGTGTTAAATCACAAACCACGTGCAGGCTGTGACCGCCGCCTACTGCCCAGCCTGGAACGGCGCAAATTACAACCTTAGGCATAAAACGTATCATGCGCTGTACCTCAAGAATATTCAATCGACCTGTACCGGCGTCGTCCTTATAGCCATCGCGACCGCGTGCGTTCTGGTCACCACCACTGCAAAAAGCCCAGCCACCATCCTTAATAGATGGTCCCTCACCAGTAAGAATAACGACACCTATCGATAAATCTTCTTGAGCATCGTAAAACGCTTTAATTAGTTCTGCAACCGTTTTAGGTCGGAATGCATTGCGCACCTCAGGCCTATTAAAGGCTATACGGGCAACTCCATTGCATTTTTTATAGGTAATATCTTCAAATTCTAGAGCTATTTTCCAGTCTGGTGTTGTCATAATATGGTTTTACATCGCAAAGATAAGGCTCTAGTCCTTATACCATACCCGTACAACTTCTACTAAATAAATGTGTCCACCGTGCATGTTGAGCTTATGCGCTCCACCATAGTCTGTACCGTAAGCTGGCTTAGGCTTCATTATAGTTTCGACGTTTACGATGTTGTGATTGTAATTTTTTCTCACCCAAGTGTTGACCCGTTCCATCACGGCACTGGTAGGCTCGTAGATGTTTCCCTTCCAGAATTTTTTTTCTGTTACCTGTGGCTCAAAATCTATATAGTGTATTGCATTTGTCATGTGTAATTAGTAGCACATGGATGGTAAATGTTACGCTTTCGCGAAAGCGTGCATATCCAAATCAAATGAGACATACAGTTCATAGAACGAAAAACCCCATTAAGCTAGTCTTGCATGTTAACACCTTGAAAGAAATCTATATTTGAATAGGGAAAAATTAATAAGACAAGATATTAGGGAATCTTGTCTTATTCAACTGAAAAGGTGAGCAGCAATGCTTGCCTTTTCTTGGTTTACAACAAATCTATCGAAACTTACCGTTCGTGCCTCAAAAACGACATGTCAAGAAATGACGCTATTTGTAGCTTTGTTACTGGCGTAATTTTACCACAAGGGATTATTTGAAGGTAAGGATGTAGGGAGTCTTGCCTTTGTTGATTAAGAAAGGTAAGCAGTAATGTTTACCTTTTTTTTATTTACGAAAATAGCGCCTAAGCTTATTTAATACCTTTCTGATAAGCCTTATGCCTCGAAAATAACATTTCATGGATTGCGACACACTCATGAGCAACTTGCCTAATATATACCTGTGATACTACCTTATTTTTGAACTAAGGGATAAAAATAAGGTAAGATATTAGGGAATCGGACCTTATTAGCTAGGAAGGTAAGCAGCAATGCTTGCCTTTTTTGTTTAACAAAATTGTGTTAATGATTGACAAGATTACCTTTCAAGTTGTAGCTTTGTGCCATGAGCGTAGATAAGAAACCGGACCATATAGTTTACGATGAAGAAACAGGCACGTATAACGCAGCACTGCTTCCTTACTCCAGCGGCGTAGCTGCACCTAAAATCACCACACCAGACATTACCTCATGGAAGCAGACCAATATCAATAAGGTCAATCATGAGATAAAATCACAATTTGACCAGCTCAAGGCGCAATACGAGGCAATGACGCAACAATATGAAGACAACCAGCTTGTTTACGGTGCAACTTTTTCTTTTGAGCCCATTGTAGGTGAAACGTATCACCTGTATTTAAACCGTAAGGGCATCCATTTTCTGTCAGTCATCGCTCCTGCCGAGTGTTCTTGGGAACATGTAGGAACGTTCAGGCTTTCTAGTGATAAGTTGTGGGAGCGTTTAGCTAGCTAGGCTAAAAATAACTGCATATTTCATATTCTCCTATACAAATTTCAAGCATACTAGTTGAAGTCAAAAGTTTTAACTAAGGTATTAGTTAAAACTAAAAATTTAGTTATATTTGAACTAAGAAATTAGTTACAAATGAAAACACTCACTACTGCCGAAGAAGAAATAATGCATGTGCTATGGAAACTAAGAGAAGCAAATGTTGCCTTAATCATAGAACAACTGCCCGAACCTAAGCCAGCGTACAATACGGTTTCTACCATTATTAGGATTTTAGAATCCAAAGAGTTTGTAAGCTATCGCAAGGAAGGTCGCGGCCATATCTACTACCCTAGTGTCTCAAAAGCCGATTATACAAAAGCCACAACTACTAAAATAGCAAGTAACTATTTTAAGGGTTCATTTAAAAGCATGGTTTCCTTCTTTATGCAGCAAGATGACCTCACTGTAAAGGAACTGGAAGAGCTACTTACTGAAATTAAAAAGAAAGAATCATGATAGCGCACGCGATACAAAGCCTACTGCTGTACACATTGCTCTATGGTTGTTATGTGCTGTTCCTTAAAAAGGAAACGTTTTTTCAGTTCAACAGGTTTTATCTTGTCGCCATACCATTTATTGCGCTGCTGTTGCCTTTCCTACAGTTGCCCATTAAATCCCAAATAGATGCAATTCTAGGTCAAGAAGAACAAGTTTCATTAATGCTTCAAGAAGATATTGCGGCTACAGTAGTTACGACTATAAGTAATTCAGGAGTGACCGAAGTAGCTCAGCCTATGGATTGGCATGCTATCATCTTGGTTGTTTACCTACTGGGCGCCGTGATAGCTTTCCTATTATGGTGTTATAAACTAGCGGTAATAGCCGAGTTTGTTGAAAACGCCTCGCCTATTTTCAAAAAACGCTATCGCATTATGAAAAGTGAACGCGTGCAGGGTGGATTTTCGTTCTTGGATATGATATTTATTAATCCGCAAACCGAGGATAGCCTTAACGAAGTCATCATAAACCACGAGCTAGTTCACGTGCAACAGCGTCACAGCTGGGACTTGATAGTTCATGAGTGTGTGCGTGTTGTTTTTTGGTTTAATCCATTGCTCGTGAAAGCACATGAGGATTTACAAGCAACACACGAGTTTATTGTTGACAGCAAACTTGCACGACGAGATGTGAACAATTACAAAAGCCAACTCCTGCAATCCATTATGCATTGTCCAGAATATACCTTAACCAATTCCTTTTATAAATCTTCAATCCTTAAAAATCGTATCGCTATGTTACAAAAAACAAACAGTCCGTTTTACAGAATCCTCAAACTGGGAGCACTTATTCCTGTAATCGCAATTACCATAGGTTATAACGCAACTGCACAAACAGCTCCTGCAGAGCCTGAGGAACCTCAAATATTAAAGGTGAACAACAACTCACAAACAGATTATCCTAAGCTTTCTGAGTTTGTTTATGGGAAAGTGAATCTTAACGAAGGGCTTACAGATGAGGAAATCAAGCTTTATGAAAATAGGAAGCAGTTTTCAGATGGCTTGGATAGTAAAGAATATAGAAAGTATATGAATACAGATGAACACTTAAAGGTGCAAATGATTGGTCGAATGAGGAGCGTTAATGGCATTACAGTAG
>JANQTO010000480.1:907-2011 GCA_030731685.1 Nonlabens sp. | reverse complement strand
TTTTGAACACGTAACTTCCTGCCACCAGCACATCAGCACCAGCATCTACAAGTTGTTTTGCATTTTTATCAGTTACGCCGCCGTCTATTTCTATAAGCGTTTCGGTGCCTTTGAATTCAATAATTTTCCGTAATTGGATAATTTTATCATAGGTGTTTTCGATGAAGCTTTGTCCCCCAAAACCAGGATTCACGCTCATCAAACATACCATGTCTATATCTTGAATGGTGTCGGTTAATAGGTGTACGCTTGTATGTGGGTTTAACGCCACACCTGCTTTCATACCATGTGACTTGATGAGCTGTAGCGTGCGGTGCAAGTGTGTACAAGCTTCGTAATGCACGGTAAGTATATCGCAGCCTAGTTTAGCAAATGTTTCTACATAGCGGTCTGGATCCACAATCATGAGGTGGCAGTCTATGGTTTTATTTGCATGTTTCACAATCGCGTCCAGAACAGGCATCCCAAAAGATATGTTAGGAACAAAAACGCCATCCATAATATCGATATGAAACCAGTCGGCATCACTGCGGTTAATCATTTCTACATCACGTTGTAGGTTGGCAAAATCTGCTGCGAGTACTGATGGGGCTATAAGTTTAGGCATCTTGTAATTTTATACGTTGCACAAAGGTAGGATAATGATTTCGCTTTTTGATGAAGTCAAAAGTTTATGCCGCTGTAGAGCGGTTCGAAAGCGAACCATTTGCAGTCACTGTTTTATTTCATCAAACTGCCCAAGTATTAAAAAGCGCAAACGTTTGAGGAAAAAGTTGTCAAAATGATAAAAAGACCTATTTTAGCAAACTTTAATTGGTCAACCAATTTGTAACTATCTTAAAAAGAGTCTTATGAAAACGAATCTACTTGTATTAATAACCGCTATTGCTTTTGCCTTAAATGCAACCGCGACAGACTATACCGTAAGCAGTGCCTCGCAATTTAATGCTTTGAACCTACAACCTTGTGATGTCGTAACATGGACAAACGGTACGTACTCTAATCAGGCACTTGTCTTTAATGGTACCGGTATGTCTGGTAGTCCTATTACGCTACGAGCGCAAACACCTGGTGGTGTTATTTTTACAGGAACTTCAACCATAA
>JANQTO010000480.1:0-897 GCA_030731685.1 Nonlabens sp. | reverse complement strand
GTATGGTGAGTTTTTAGTCATCGATGGTTTTTATTGGAATGGTGGTGTGGGAACTAATAATCACATTGAGTTTAGACGAGGTGGTTCAAGTACAGACTTTGCAAATAATTCCATCATAAGCAATTGTGCATTTAATGACCTCGTAACTGCAGGTGATAATAAAAGCCGCTGGATTGTGCTCTATGGAGTCAACAATACCGTAGAGAATTGTTCTTTTATGAATAAGAACAGCACTGGTGCATGCGTTCTGGTGGAGCTTGGCTTCCAAGGCACAGGAACAGTAGGTCACATACTACGCAACAATTATTTTTATAATTTCAGTGATAAAGATGGCCGCACAAATGCGGGAGATTCTGAAGCCATACGTATAGGTGAGAGCGCATTTCAGACTATCAATGCAGGAGTGCTTGTCGAAAAAAATTACTTCAAGGAAACTGACGGTGAAAATGAAATCATTACAAATAAAAGTAGAGGCAATATTTATCGCAACAATACTTTTAGAAAAAGTCGAGGTTCGCTGGTACTTAGACACGGTGCACAGGCGCTGGTAGAAGGAAATTACTTTATGGGAGAGAACAAGGCAAAATCTGGTGGAATCAGAGTGTCTGACCAAGACCATGTGATTATCAATAATTATATGCAAGACTTAAGTAACAACGGCGATACGTTTAATAATGGGATAACGCTTATGGGTGGTAGTACAGCGTCTGGAGGCACTAGTAATGGTTACCAAAACGTAAACAATGTGCTTATAGCCTTTAATACTATTTATAATTCAGACGACCCTATTTTTTATAATAACCAAAACGGTAGTAGCACACCAGAGGTAACGGTTGCAAATAATTTAATTTATAGCACAAACGGTACGATTGTATCTGGTTCCATAAGTTCCATAGG
>JANQTO010000479.1 GCA_030731685.1 Nonlabens sp. | reverse complement strand
CGAGCATCGTAAAAGCACATTATCAAACAGAACTTGCAGCTGCGCTGCAAAAAGTGCGTGAACTTAGACAAGTTCTTGCTGAACTTGATGGAGTTCACGTAGATAGTAGCGAGGAAAGTAGTGTCTCTAGCAATGCTAGTTACTCTAAATCTAGCGATAAACCTGCTAAAAGCAAAAGCACATCTACCCGTAAAAAGAAAAGAGGACGTAAGTCATTCTGGCCTAATTTTATCCTGAGCAGGCTCAAGGCTACGCAAACGCCTTTAACCTACGACGATATGACAAATCAAGCGATAGCTATCAAGAATTTAGATATCACAAAATTTGAAAACATTAAGAAAACGGTTATCGCCAGTGCATTCAATTTACGTTCGAAAGAACAAAAAATAGACAATTATGCCATTAAAGGTTCTCGTACAAAGTATATGGCGTTACCAGAGTGGTTTGAAAAAGAAGGCGTGCTTTTACAAGAGTTCCGTGATAAATTAAATTAGTATGAAATTATTAGAAGGTAAGGTTGCTATAATTACTGGAGCGAGTAGAGGAATAGGTAGTGGTATCGCACAGGTCTTTGCAGACCACGGTGCACACGTTGCTTTTTCCTATAGTAGTTCTGAGGCACCAGCGCTGGAACTTGAAAAAGAATTAACTGCAAAAGGCGTTAAAGCCAAAGCCTACAAAAGCAACGCAGCATCTTTTAGCGAGTCTCAGGAATTTGTAGATGCGGTCGTAGCCGATTTTGGCACGGTTGACATTCTTATAAATAACGCTGGAATCACTAAGGACAACCTTTTAATGCGCATAAGCGAGGAAGATTTTGATAAAGTTATTGAGGTCAACCTTAAGTCTGTTTTTAATATGACTAAAGCTGTACAGCGCACCATGCTTAAACAACGTCATGGAAGTATTATAAACATGAGTAGTGTTGTAGGAGTAAAGGGTAACGCTGGACAAACAAACTACGCTGCAAGTAAAGCAGGTATCATAGGTTTTACAAAATCTGTTGCGCTAGAACTAGGTTCTAGAAATATACGTTGTAACGCCGTTGCACCAGGTTTTATAGAGACCGAAATGACAGGAGCACTCAACCCAGATGTCGTTCAGGGCTGGCGTGATGGTATACCGCTCAAACGCGGTGGTACACCACAAGATGTTGCAAATGTATGCGTGTTTCTAGGTAGTGAGTTAAGTGCTTATGTAACAGGGCAGACCCTGCACGTAGATGGCGGCATGCTTACCTAATAATTAAAATGTAGTATGACTGTATTGTGGATTATTCTTGCGGCTATCGTTGCGGCGCTGGTGGCATTGTTCCAGTACGGTTATATTTTCGGTTCAACATCTAAGACTAAAAAACCGTGGTTTGCGCTCTTACGTTTTCTAACGGTTTTTTGTGTTTTGGTTTTGCTCATAGGTCCTAAATTTAATAAGAAAACCTATGAAACCTTAAAACCACAATTACTTCTCATGGTAGACGATTCAAAATCGTTGACCTACCTCAACGTGGCCTCTCAGCAACAGCAAGATGTGGATGCCATTCTCAATGATAGAGAACTCACAAATAAGTTTGATATTAAAACTTTTGCTTTTTCTGAGCAGGTTTTGCCATATGATAAAGCAACACACAAAGGTTTAGAAACTGACTTAGGGAAGGCCATATCAGAACCCCAAGAACTGTATAAAGACCGTAATAAAGCAATCATTATTCTTACAGACGGCAATCAGACGAGTGGTTCAAACTACACCTTTGCCAAAGTAGACTCAAAAACGACCATACTTCCCTTAATATACGGTGATACTACCCAATATCCAGACTTGCGCATTTCGCAACTTAATGTGAATAGGTACACGTATTTGAATAATGAGTTTCCAGTAGAGATATTTGTTAATTACCAGGGTGATGCGACAGTAAACCAAGACTTTACCATTAAACAGGGAAACAGCACGCTGTATCAACAACGGCTCACTTTCAGTCCTACGCAGCGCACGGCTACCATCAATGCAAATCTGAAGAGCACGAGTATAGGCACTATGTCACTACGCGCAACCATTTCAAGTTTGAATGCTGAAAAAAATGTTTCTAACAACACGCGCAATTTTGCGGTAGAAGTAATAGACCAACAAACCAAGATTTTGATTTTAAGCGATGTCGTTCATCCAGATATCGCTGCGCTTAAAAATGCCATTGAATCAAATCAACAACGTAAAGTCGAGTTAGCAAAGACCAGTGATGGCAAGGACTTGAATGATTATAATCTCGTTATTATGGTAGGTGTGAATTCCGCTTTCGCGAAAGCGTACACGCAACTATCACAGCTAGGAAAAAATACATGGGTAATCACAGGAACTACAACCGATTTCAATTTTCTGAACAGTCAGACCAAAGGTTTTCAAATTGAAAACGACCCAGAATATGACGACGCACAGCCACTTATAAATGGTAGCTATGCAACGTTTAACGTTGATGAATTTAAGTTTAATGATTACCCGCCAGTACAAGTGCCTTTCGGGAAAGTGAAAGCAAATACGCCGTTAGAAGTGCTCATGTTCAAACAAATAGGTAATGTGGAAACAAACCAACCGTTGTGGTTTACGTATGAGCAAGGTGAACAGCGACATGCTGTTACGCTTGCAAGTGGTCTTTGGAGATGGCGCACGCAAAGCTATCAGGACAGCCAGAATTTTGAAAATTTCGATAATCTGGTCAACAGTCAGGTTCAGTATTTATCGTCTAATAAAAAACGCGATAGGCTAGAATTGGACTACGAACCGTTTTACTACAGCAATAAGAAAATTGTCGTAAAAGCGCAGTATCTAGATAAGAACTATGAGTTTGAGGACAACGGAATTCTTAATATAAGTCTCAAGAATAAAACGACAGGCGCATCGCTTAAAAGACCACTCGTGCTCAACGGCACTACATACACGGTGGATTTGAGTGATATTGCGGCCGGTGATTATAGCTTTACCGTGAAGGTAGACAATGATAATTTATCTCGTGGTGGCAGCTTTAGTGTTCTTGAATTTGACATAGAAAACCAATTTGTAAGCGCAAACGCGCAATCTATGCAGCAACTGGTAGGTCCAGAAAACGTACTTTACGCAGGACAATTAGATGCTTTAAAGAAAAAGTTGATGAATAGCGATTTGTTGCAATCTGTTGAGCGTGAAACGGTGCGTTATTCTAGTATTATAGACTGGGAAATTCTATTGGGAATTATTCTGTTGCTTTTGGGTATTGAATGGTTCGCTCGAAAATATAATGGTCTTATTTAAAGTTGTAGACCGCTTTACCATTTTCAAAAGATACATATTTAGAAGGGAACATGTTGTTCAACATATTGCTTTTAATAAACTCTTCAACAATATTGTAGGCAATTTGCCCTCGGTCTATAGAAATAACAGCATCGCTCAGTGCAAGTGCGATTTCTAACTCATGGCTTGCATATATGATTGTTTTATTTTTCTGTTTACAAAAAGTTGCCAGATTTGCGAGTAAACTAGCTTTGTGATTTATATCTAAGTGGCTGCTGGGCTCATCCATAAAGATATAGGGCGTGTCTTGAACTATGGCTCTTGCAACAAGAACACGCTGTAGTTGACCATCGCTAAGCGTTTCTAAACGCCTGTTCTGTAAGTCAGCACAGGTGAAGGTTTCCATTGTTTCTGCTATAATTTGCTTATCTACATCATTCACTTTACCGGTAAACGAGGTGTATGGAGCACGACTTATTGCCATCAATTCCTTTACAGTGAGCAACGGATTAATTTCTTTAGAGGTTAGTACCACGGCTATAGTTGTTGCACGCTCATTGTCGGATAGCATTGTTGTGTTTTTGCCTTCTAGAGAACAGGTTCCTTTTAGTAAATGCGCTCCTGTGGTCACGGCTCTTAACAACGTAGATTTACCTGAACCATTTGTTCCTAGCAAGGCTATGAATTGCCCTTTATTGAGTTCAATAGCTTGTTGCTGCGCAGCAATTTCTTGACCGTTGTAACCTATCGATATGTTCTCAAGTCTTAACATTAAAAATGCAGATTGCGTTTTTTAAGAATAAGCCATATAACCAGCGGTGCGCCTAGAAGTGAGGTAACAGCGTTTATAGGCAGTGATAAATTTGAAAATGGCAACTGTGCAATCATATCACAGCTAAGCAATAATATGGCACCTACGAGCATCGAAACGGGTATCAATATTTTATGGTTTATGGTAGGCAATAGCAGTCGAGAGATATGTGGAACTGCTAACCCTACAAAAGCTATAGGTCCTGCAAAAGCAGTAATACTACCAGCTAGTAAACTTGTTATAATTATTAATATCCATCGTGTTTTTAGAATGTTTATACCTAAACTTCGTGCATATGATTCTCCCAATAACAACGTATTCAGCGGTTTAATAACATACAAAAGTAGGACAATTGCAATACAAAATATCAAGGATAATAGGCCTATCGCATCCCAAGATACATTACCTAAACTACCTAACGACCAAAATATATAACGTTTCAATTCATCACTGGTACTCATATAGGAAAGGATACCTACGATTGCGCTACTCAAACTACCTATCATAATTCCTACAATAAGCAAGCCCATCGTATCTTTTATGCGTAACGATAGCAGTGCAATGAGTATTAACACAAGTAAGCTACCTATTATGCTAGGAATCACAAGTCCAATAGCAGATAGGCTAGCGATACCTAGTGCTGTACTACCCATAACAGCTAGTGCAACTCCTAAACCAGCGCCAGATGAAATGCCGAGTACAAATGGTCCTGCGAGTGCATTCCTGAATAATGTTTGCATCAAAAGACCTGCAACAGCAAGTCCTGCACCCGCAATAATAGCCATAACGGCTCTAGGTAATCGTAATTGTAGAATAATGTAAGAATCAACATGAGAGGTGTTTACACCTGTAAGGACATTCCAAATGGTCTGTGGTTTTATGTAGACAGTACCCAAACATAAATCAGCAATAAAAGCAATGACTAAAGCACCTAATAACAATATGAGCGTACTTTTTTTCAATCGTTAAGTGGTTTAAAAAAGTATAAACTGTGATTTAATGCTACTTCTGGATGCAATATTTTCACTAGGTCTTTAAGCACAATGTCCGGTCGCATTGATGCTTCTTCATAGTATGTGACACCACCTTTTTCTCCTTTGGCAAGTGCAAAGGTATACACCTGTTTATTCTTAAACGCATCAAATAAGGCATAAGCAGGCTGGTCAGCGAGCATCGCGCTATAACTTGTGTATTGTCCAGGGGCAATCCACGTGGTTGCTTGTTGCGCATCTTTTAGCACGCGCTCTACATTATAGGCTAGCGACCCTTTACCATGTGAATCTTTGTAAACATATGAGCCTTGTGCATCTTGAATAAGCTTGCCTTCCCAAGAATTACCGTGTGGTAAGTACCAGATATCTTTCCACGTTGCTCCAGCCATGACGGTGGTAGGTTTGCTGTTGACCACTAGCGCTTTAGTTTTGTTATACTCTTTTTCAATATTTTTAAAAATGGCATCAGCTTCCTTCTGTTTATCATATAAAATTCCGAAAACCTTTATCCACTCGGCTTTTCCTAAAGGATGTTCTTCTACCCAATCACCGTTATAGAGTACCGGAATGTTTGCTTTTGCAATTTTGGCGTAAGCCGAATTTTCACCTTCGACGCCGTAGGCCATTACAAGGTCTGGCTGTAAGGTTAGTAAGCGCTCAATAGAAAGTTGCTGGTCATAGCCCAAGTCTACAATATTACCTTTATCAACTAGGTTGCGCACTGCCTTATCACTGATATAGTCTGTTCCAGGGAACCCTTTTATGGACTTCATTTCTTTTAAAAGAACCACTGGAGGAACATGCGTAGTAGATGTCAGGATAATTCTGGAAATGGGCGCTTTAATTACTGTTGGAGCATCTGGTTCTGGTAAACGGCTGTTTACAACACCTTTAACAATCTTAAAACGATAAGCTTCTTTAGCATCTGGCCATGGGTCTTTTATGGTAAGATAATAGCCGGTTTCTGTAGCTTGTATGGTAAAACCGGTAGCATAGTCTACGGAGATTTCTTCGTAAACACTATCTTTTTGAGAGCTTACTGATGTCGCATTTTGTTGTTCGTTTTTGCAACCGGCAAAACTTAAAACACAAAAAAGGAATAAAACAAGATTTTTCATAGCGTGGTCAAAAGTAAGATTATTAGCTTACTTTCGCGCTGTAAATTTGGTTTCAAGAATTTTCAACTGCTTTTAAGTTGAAAGTTTGCGAATTAAAAGGGAATCCAGTGAAAACCTGGAACTGTTCCCGCAACTGTAAACAATGTAATCCATAACAAGATTACTTCCATATTCATGGAAAGCAAGTCATAGTCCACTGAGCACGTTCTTGGGAAGGCGATTTGTTATTGAAGTCAGGAGACCTGCCGTTTTTATCACAAAGTAGTTAACCTTCGGGATAGAGGTGGCGACGGCAATTTTTTATAAAACATGGATGCCTTAATGGCAACCTATGTTTTGTAGTTAAGGCTGCACGTTTTTCTCCCGAGTATATCAAATCATGAGAAAAATCTTTATTACCGCAGTTGCCATTAGCACCCTTCTTTTACAGCACAGTGTTGCTCAAACGTCAGATTTAGAAAAACTGGACGAAATAACCATCACCGCCGATTCTAAAACCGAACTTAAACGCACGCAAAGTGGTAAGCCAGTAGTGCGAATTAATCGACAACAGATTGAAAACCAAGCTGCGACTAGCGTTGCAGAACTCCTTAATCAAGTTGCTGGAATAGAAATAAACGGCTCACGTAGCAATGCTGGACAAAACCTAGGCTACTTTATACGTGGAGGCAGCAACAGACAAGTTTCTGTTTTAATAGACGGCGCACAGGTAAATGACCCAAGTGGTATCGCAGGTGATTTTGATTTACGACTTATCGCTGTAGACCAAATAGAAGAGATAGAAATTCTTAAAGGAGCAAGCAGCAGTTTATATGGGTCTAATGCGAGCACAGCTGTAATCAACATTAAACTCAAAAAAACGGCTCGCGAGGCATTTAAGTTGAGCTTAAATTCTTTTGTAGCTACAAACAAAGCCGCAGACCAGAAATCCAGCGGTCTGGATAGTTTTGAAACAACAATAAATGCATCTGGAACGCTTGCTACAGGACTAACGTACGGTCTAACGTTTGGTCACCAAAGTGTTGACGGTTTGAGCGCTGCTCAAGACCCAAACAGTCAAACCCGAAACGAATCTGACCCGTTTAATCGCGTAAATCTTTTAGCACGCATAGGTTATGATAATCAAAAAGATTTTAAACTCACCTCGTATCTTAGTTTTGATGAGTTTCGTGTAGCATTTGACAACTTTGATTTTACTGATGCAAACAATGAAACGCTCAACAAACAACTGCGCTGGGGTACGAACATGGTCTATAAATACAGCGAAAAGGGAAGTGTTGTTTACAACGATGTAAGCACCCATACCTCAAGAGATACACGTAGTGGATTTCCTAGTATTTTTAATGCAGACGGCTACTCCCTGGATATCTATAATAATTATGACGTAAATCTCAAAAATGCCCTTCTCAAAACTATAGTTGGCTTTAACATGAGACTAGATTCTTTTGAGAGTTTTTCTGTCCCTTTAGGTAGCTCAAGTTTTGAGCAGGATGCATCAAGCGATGTGGCAAATGCTCAAATTTATGACCCCTATTTGAATTTGCTTTATTTGAACGATAACGGTTTCAATATGAATGTAGGAGCACGACTTAACCTGCACAGCAATTACGATAGCAAGTTGGTGTACACCATTAATCCTTCTTATAGGTTTAAGGTAGGCGAGAACACATTAAAGGCATTTGCTTCATACGGTACGGCATACGTTGCACCATCACTGTTTCAACTTTATGATTCACTGTACGGCAACGACGCATTACAAGCTGAAGAAAATGCAACGATTGAGGCAGGACTAGAAGTTGCCGCAGCACAATCGCTTTTCAGTTTAACAGTATTTACGAGAGATGAGAAAAACCTAGTTATTTTTACAACCATAGACCCGGTCAATTTTGTTTTTCAGTATCAAAATAATGCCGATGAACTTACCGCACGTGGCTTAGAGCTCCAGGCGCAGCACAATATGTTTGATAATAAAGTAGCCATCACTGCAAATTATACATTCACAGAGCGCGAAGGAGTGACCTTGCTCACACGTATCCCCAAGCACAAAGTAAACGCAAGCGCGCGGTTCCGAGTTTTGCCCAAATCTTTTGTGACTGCGACGTATCAGTATAACGACTCTCGAGGCGATTTTTTCTTTAACAGCAACACTTTTGCTAGTGAGGCAGTGACTTTAAAAAGTTTTCAAACCGTAGATTTAGATGTTACGCACGCGCTAAAATCTAAAAATGTTGTGTTTTTTGCAGGCGTATCTAATTTGTTAGATGTGGATTTCCAAGAATTGTTCGGTTTTGAAACGGTAGGTAGAAACTATAAAGTAGGTGTGAGGCTAGCTTTTTAAACGGCCTGACCTTAATACGCATCGTTTGTTAAATATTCAACTCATTAATTTAAGTATCTAGGCTTGTACCTGTTTCGCTTTCGCGAAAGCGTGTAAGTTATAACACCTCACAACTATATAGGCCTTAGATGCTGGGCCTACTTAAGAAACGAACAGTAACAGACAGTTGTTTGATACGATGAACGTTTATTAACTCGTTCTAGGAACTGTGGCCATGAAGATTAAGCGCATATTTGTAAAGCTCGCCTTTTCCTTTTACGCCCAACTTATGCATAATGTTTTTTCTATGTTTCTGAATAGTGCTTAGTGCCGTACCGCGTAGTTTGCTCATCTCATCGTTAGATTTTCCCTGTGAAATCATTAATAGGATATCACGCTCACTCCTGGAAAGGCTGATGCGTGTTTCTTGATACATGGATAATCTTCTATTTGTTTGAATAATATTAGGGTCGTAATAAGTGTTGCTTTCCATCACTCTTAAAATAGCGGTTTTTAATATGTTTAATGGACTACTTTTTAGTACATAACCATTTGCTCCACACGCCATCATCTCTTGAATAGCCTGCTCGCTGTCAAACATGCTTAGGGCAATTACTTTAACGTCTGGAAAATTTGCTTTCACCTGCCTGCACACTTCATAACCATCCATTGCGGGCATGCTTATGTCTGTAATAAGCACAACGGGTTTGCGGGTTTTCATAAAGGTCAACATTTCTTCACCAGATTGCATACAGGACAGCACTTCCATAGTACCATCTTTTTCTAGGTAAAGTTTGAGGCCGTCGCTTAGCGATGCGTGGTCCTCGAGGATGCACAAGGTTATCATGTATAAGGAATTTCAATATTTATGGTCGTGCCGTTTCCAGGACTTGAGTCTACGGCAAATGTTCCTGAAAATGCCTCAGTTTTAGAAGCAATCGCAGAAAGGCCTAATCCAGAGGTCTGCATATCTCGGGAAAAGCCATTGCCATTATCCTCTACGGTAATGTCTATATAATCTTCGTATCCGGTAAGGCTCACGGTTGCTTCGGTCGCATTTGCATGTTTGAGCATATTGCTCAATAACTCTTGTATGGTCCTGAAAAGATGGATTTCAAGACTGTTTCCTAAAGACTTATCCATGTTATGACATACAAATTCTACATCTACATTCCCTACTTCTGAAATGCGGGCGACCAGTTTTTGTGTGGCTTCTATG
>JANQTO010000478.1 GCA_030731685.1 Nonlabens sp. | reverse complement strand
ATATCCATAAATATAAGTCGGAAAAGATAATCGCTGTACTTAATATGTGTTAAAACAAAAGTGCATGCCTATTACGGCATGCACTTGTATTTATTAAGTTCAAAAATCTACTTCTTCGCCTTCTTATCAGACTCATCAACTTTTTTACGGTTGTCGCTGGTCTTGCGGTCTATGAGTTTATTGTATGGGTCTATACCAGCCTCAGCAGGTTTTTCATCTACGATAATGGTAAAGGTGTTATTAATATCTGTAACCTTCAGTTTTTTGAGATACAATACTTTTTCCTTTCCAGTCTTAGCATCTTCTGGTCCAAAAATGCCAACTTCTACATAGTCGGCTAGCGGTAAGGATTCTATGGTTTCCTTGCCATCTTTATAGGTGATTTTTTTACCATTGTCGTCTTTATAAAGTTCCTTTCCTCTTTTGTCTGAACGGTATTTTGCGACAAGACCTTTGATGGTAACTTCATATTTGCCGTTAGGTAGTTTCTTATAGCTCGCATCTTTAACGACATTGTCATACAAGGTTATGGTTTCAAACATGTCTTTTACAAGATACTGCAAGCTGTCTGGAGTAACTGCTTTGAGGTCAGCAACGAACTCTGAAGAAACAGGATATGGCGCACTTTTAAACTGATATTTTTCAGCAAATCGTTTCATGACGCCGTTGAATACATCTTCACCCAAATAGTCACTCATGGCATAAAGCACGACCGAACCTTTTTGGTAATGGATATATTGCTGGTTCTCATTGAACATCAACGGTAGTTCTCCGTTACTTTCAGAACTACGCGAACTCAGATACTGATCCATAGATTCTTTGAGGAATTTACGCATTTGGCTTTTACCATAGACTTTTTCAAGAATCTTGAGCGAGCTGTATTCTGAAAAACTTTCAGACATCATCGTTGCACCTTGTGCATTTGCACCTATGACCTGGTGTGCCCACCACTGGTGTGCAAGTTCGTGAGCGGTTATGGAAAGTGCATAATCTACTGCGTCCTTATCGTTTTCATCAACATCGGCCACAAAACCTACACCTTCACTAAAAGGTATGGTATTAGGAAACGCTTGCGCAAAGCTTCCATATTGTTTTGGAAACTCGATGATACGGACTTGTCTGTGCTGGTATGGCGTGTAATTTGTGCCGTAATAGTCCAGTCCATTTTTAAGACCTTTCATCATGCGGTCAAGGTTATAGGTATGGTCAGGATGGTGATAAATTTCTAAATTGATGCCTTTATACTTTTCTCTTTTTACAGCATATCTACCGCTCATAAACGAATAGAAGTTGAGCATTTTAGAATCCATCTTGTAATGAAAATAGGTACGGTCGCCCTTGTTCCATTTTTTGATAAGGTAACCTGGCGCAATGGCTATTTGGTCGCTGCTAGTACTTACAGTCGCTTCAAAGTCTATCCAGTCAGCATTGCCGCCTATATAATTTGTATCTCGTGCGCCTGGTGCATTTTGGTCTGGCATTCCCGTTTTTACAGGTAATTTATATTTTTTACGTAATTGCCTGTCACTTATCTCTCCGCGGTCAGAATATCCTATGGACGGGAAGATGCCTCCATTAAGAAAAGTTCCGTTTTTGTCTATAGGTGAATTGTCATTTAGAAAACCATTGGGTTTATTATGCATGGTAAAGGAGAACATAATCGTATCACCTGGCATCATAGGTTTAGATAGTCGGTACATTTTATACTGATAGTCTTCATTAAAATAAACCTGTTTGTTGCCTACGTTCATTTTGATTTTAGTAGGTATATCCTGAACGTTCACGTGTAGCGTGTCAATAGCTTCGCTGGTTTCGTTAACGAGCGTGTATGTCGCGCCAGCTTTGAAATCTCTAGTGTCTGGAAAAATATCCATAAAACTGTTTACAGCAACTAGACGCGGTTGCGCTACTTTGCCATACTTGCTTAGTTCTTTCTCATATTTAACACTTAGGAGTTCTTGTTCCTTACCGGTACGTCGCTCATTAACCACGTTGTCTATATACCATATATAACTACC
>JANQTO010000477.1 GCA_030731685.1 Nonlabens sp. | reverse complement strand
GGCGCGTTCGGTATGTGTTTTTCCGGCGTATTCCTGAACTTTCTACTGCATTTGAGGATAAGCTGGCTATTCTTGAACAGCAAATGGCTGAGTTGCGTGGAGGACGTTGAATTAAAGATGAAGCAAAACTTTACTTTACCACTTAGCCACTATAATGCGTATTGCATTCTAACGATTTACAATAAATGTAAAAACAAGTTATGAGGCTAAAATAGCTCACTAAAGCGCATACGGTACTCTTTTTAAAAACTGTCAGAACAAAAATTATTTGCGATGATAGATTTTTAGTGTATCGTGACTTTTTTAAAATAGTAACAGATAAAACCTGTGCGCTCAGCTTGTTTAGCTCAAGATAACCTATTTAGATTATTCTTTATCAAAAAAGGCAGGATGGACCTTTTGAAAAACAGTTTATTGTCCTTAAAGTAAAAGCTTGTTTTACATTTTAACCCATTTAAATACCTGATTTGCCACAGCCTCTCGCGATAAGGTTACTAAATATATACCACTGGTAAGCGTTTGAGAAAATGTTTGCACTTGAACGGCATTACTTTCAACTAGTTTGCTACCTGCTAAGGTGTGCACGGTAATACGGTCTGTAGGCAATACGGCACTGGTAAATAGCAATTCCTGCGAGGGATTTTGCAAAAGATAAATATCATAAACTGAAGTAGTTTCATTACCTAGCGTACTTACAACGGTACATGAAGACCTTTGTGTACAGCTGTTTAACGTAATATCTACGGCATAGTTACCTACTGTTGTGGGTGCAAATGTAGCACTGGTAGCGCCAGGCACTATATTTCCTGTAGCACAATTGACCCATTGGTAAGTAGCAGCTGTTTGCGCAACACTTAATATACCTGAATTCAAAGAAACGTCAGAATTTAAAAGTGTGGAAACAGGCGCGCCAGAAACCCAGTTTGAAACCATGCCGTTTAACGATAAATTGGTGAGCGTCCCGTTGTTATTAGAAACGAGGTTTGGAACGCTCGACAGGCCTGTGTTTGAAGCTCCTGCAACTCCTTGGTCAAATTGGAAATATGCGGTAAGACCACTTGTTGAAGGACATAATTCCACGGTTCTGTTCGTATTAATTTCGTTTGGGTTAAGTGCTCTGTTCCAAAAACGCACTTCATCTATACTTCCCGTAAAAAAGTTAACATTATCAATTCGGCGTCCTATGGTAAAACGCTCCGTAGTGCCCGTGTTTACGGTAGTAGAAGGTGTGGCTCTCACATCTAGTATCCCGTCTACATAAAGCGCAACGGTCCCAGAACTATTTGATGGTTCATAAACAGCAGCAACATGGTGCCAGTTACCGTCGTTTACAGGTATGGTGCCACTTACACCCCAGCCGCTTACTTATAGTCTTATAGCATTTTTAAATAAAAAAAAAAATTTAAAAAGACCACCTGTTGTTAAACTTCCATAATCAGTTATAATCTGCTGTCTACCGCCAGCATTTGGAACCGCGTTTGCAGTTGTTTTGATATATGCCTCAACGGTACGTGCAACGTTACCCGTAGGTGGTGCGTAGGTGCTGCTCATGTAATCGTCTATTCCGTCTAGGGCTATAGCATTTTGGGTTTGTGCATTTACAATAATGTACGAGGCAAAAAAGAGAAGGAGTAAAGTTGTTTTCATAAGGTTGATTTATTGCCTTAAAGATACATTTAAAAAGGTATCACACAATTTTTTCTATTTAAGATGCCGGTTAATGTGTTGAAGTTGAGGCGATAGTTCGCTTTCGCGAAAGCGAACTCAATAAAGCCCTACCTTTAAAGCTCTGTAAACACTGTTTAAAACCAACTTTCTAAAAAAACTAAATGAAGAAAATTGTTCTTTTAATATCACTCTTAACCATCTTTAATGCTTGTACTGAAACCTACAAAGAAGTTGAGTTCAAGGAAATTAAAAATGTGCGTTTGACAAATGTGAGCGGTACATCTGTTGATTTGAACGGCGACTGTCTTTTGTATAATCCCAACGATGTTGCACTCGATATTACTGATGCT
>JANQTO010000476.1 GCA_030731685.1 Nonlabens sp. | reverse complement strand
AATCAAATATGAATTGCGTTACGAAATCTGCCTGCCGATAGGTAGGGTGTAATCTTCACAAACTCATTACTTAATTGTACCTTTGAGACCTTAATAATATTTAGTTTTTGAGTTCTATAAATCGTCTTTTTAAGCATACGATTGTATATGGTCTAGCGACTGTATTACCTAGATTATTGACCGTTTTACTGACAAAACTTCTTACGGAGTATCTTCCGAGTCCCGATGATTTTGGTCAGGTTTCTATTATTTTTTCGTGGATTATTATCTTTAATGTGCTGTTAACATACGGCACGGAAACATCATTTTTCAGATATTTCACAGAGACAAAAGACAAGTCTAAAGTTTTAGGAACAGCTATAGGGACGTTACTAGCATCGACCTTGCTTTTTGTATTGGTTGCATTTTTAAGTCTAGACTACATAGAGGAGTGGTCAGGAAAATCTGCCCAATATTGGAAATGGGTTATAGGTGTGCTTGCATTTGACACGCTTGCAGTTGTGCCTTTTGCATATATGAGAGCGCAAGGAAAAGCTATAAAATATGCGATAATTAAGATGATAAACGTCGTTATATCGGTAGGTTGTAGCGCATTATTTTTGATATGGTTGCAAGATATTCCAGGCCTTAGAGAGCTACTACCTAGTAATAAAATTGAGTTGTATTTCATTGCGCTATTTGGTGCAAGTACACTTACGTTCTTCATGGTTTGTAAACCTTATTTCAGTCAATGGGCATTTGATTTTCAGCTATGGAAAAAGATGTTGCGTTATGGTTTTCCTATACTTATTGCAGGTTTAGCTTTTGCGATAAATGAGACATTTGACAAGATTTTACTGGAATGGATGCTGGTTGAAAATGCTACAGAACAAGTAGGTATTTACACCGCGTGCTACAGGCTAGCCGTAGGAATGACACTTTTTGCAACCGCTTTCAAGTTAGGTGTTGAACCTTTTTTCTTCAGTGAATCTAAAAGTGATAATGCACCACAGCTTTATGCACAAATAACCAAAATATTTGTAATTCTAGGTTCTGTCGTTTTACTGACTTACATCGTAATGGTAGACCTTATAAAGCCACTTTTAATGGCAGAATCCTATTACGAGGCAATGGATATTGTACCGCTCATTTTAATCGCCTATTTATTTTTCGGAATTTATCAGTCTATATCGGTTTGGTATAAAGTAACAGATAAAACTAAGTATGGAGCCTACATCTCTGTTGCCGGAGCGGTTATAACTATAGGTTTAAACATCGCTCTAATTCCTAAAATAGGATACATGGCTAGCGCGATAACGACCTGCGCCGCTTATGGATTAATGATGGTTATTTCCTATGTGCTGAGTAGAAAGCATTTTGCTATTCCTTACGATTTAAAGAACCTCCTGCTTTATTTAGGAACATCTATTGGGTTGTCGCTTACGTTCTTTTACTATTTTAGAGAAAAATTAGGGGCTGGCTCGCTATCGCTTTATCTCGTAGGAATTGGTATGATAGCGATGCTTACCTTGCTTATTTGGACTCGTGAAAAATTATTTCTAAGAAAGTTAATTAAAAGATAATGAAGATTAAAATCATCAACAAATCTGCTCACGCATTACCGCACTATGAGACTGAGGCTAGTGCTGGTATGGACCTGCGCGCAAACCTAGAGCAAGCAGTAACCCTAAAATCATTAGGACGTGCGATTATAAAAACAGGTCTCTTTATAGAATTACCAGTAGGTATAGAAGCACAAGTGAGACCACGCAGCGGACTTGCTGCAAAACACGGAATTACCGTGCTTAATGCTCCAGGAACCATAGATGCCGATTATCGCGGAGAAATAGGCGTAATTCTCGTAAATTTATCCAGTGATGATTTTACCATTGAAAATGGGGAGCGCATTGCACAACTAGTCATCGCAAAACACGAGCGTGCAACATGGGAAACCGTTGAACAATTAAGTTCGACAGAACGCGGTGCAGGCGGTTTTGGAAGTACGGGGGTTAAATAATCAATTCCTGCAAATACAGGCTGTAAAACAAGTTTAACAATTAATAAA
>JANQTO010000475.1:682-2049 GCA_030731685.1 Nonlabens sp. | reverse complement strand
TTCTAGAACAGAGCCTTCATAGCGAATCTAAAGTCCATGTGCTCGCTGAGCATAATAGAACTTCACTATCGATACCAAAAGAACTCTCTAATTACTCCATAGGAAAATTAATACTCATAGATAGTGAGTGGTGGTTTATAACGGATAATGGTGTTTATATATGTTATGTTAAGAATAACGAACTCCTTATAAAGCAACATTTATTTTCCGGCATTTTTTGCACAGCAGTCGTAAAGGACCGCGATGACAACTACTGGATAAGCACTCTGGACAGCGGTGTTTTTATAATTCCAAACATTCACATAAACCAACTGCAACTACCACAGCTACTAGGAGCGCCTTCCAAAACTATAAGTGTTCCTGATGGCAAGTTGTTAATAGGATTTAAGAATGGTAAAGCATTAGAATACAAGATACAAGATGGTACTATTAGAAACTTAAAAACCAATAGCTCTTTCCCAGTGAGCGCTTTATTTTATGACTCTTACCGTAAGGAATATTTAGTAATACAAAAAATAGATAACTTTCGTTTCAATGCAAACACTTTAGAACCTTCAAGCAATAGTAATTTAATATCAGTAAAGAACTTAATGCTCATACATAAAGATAGTATGATGAGCGTGAGCTCGCAACACGGTCGTGTCTCATATTATCCAAAAGCAGGCGTTGACATAGCTAGTTACTCGTCTATATTCATGGAAAAACGGGGCTACTCTTGTATGCACGACCATCGCACTGGCGATAGATATTTTGGGATGGTAGATGAACTAGCAGTCTATAATACCAAAAACAAAAAAACAATTAAGTATAAAGGCAAAAACCTGCTTGCAAAATCCATAATATTAGGGAAAGACGCAGGTATATGGGTTGCCACTTTTTCAAACGGTATATTTTACATCCAGCAAGACCGTGTTGTAAAGCACTACGATACTAATGACGGTTTACTGTCTGATATGGTGGAACAAATAGCACTGGACGGAATATATCTTTGGGTGGTAACTAAGAAAGGTATACAAAAATTTAATACCATTTCAGGCTCTTTTCAAAACCTCACAAGGCGCGACGGCGTACTTAGTTACGACATAAGCGACATTATCGTAGAAAAAAATTATGTTGTTTTTTCCAGTAACGACGGGCTTTTTAGCATAGATAAAGAGCGCGCCTTCAAAAAATTCAGACCGCTAGATGTTTACTTAACAAGCGTTGAAATAAACGAGCAACGTCAGGAAATTCTACCATTTTATGAACTGGAAAGAGACCATAGTAAACTAAGGATAAGCTTCAACTCAAATGGTTATCGCGGTACGTCCAGCGGTAGTTATGAATACCGCATGCTCGGGCTAGAAAAAAAATGGAATAAAATAATA
>JANQTO010000475.1:0-672 GCA_030731685.1 Nonlabens sp. | reverse complement strand
AAAGTTGAAAATGGGACAAATCAAATTACCTACGGCAATTTGCCTCAGGGAAATTTTACGTTTCAACTAAAAGCCACTGAAGCGGCCGTTAGGTCAAATCCATTAACAAGCATAGAGCTCAGTGTTTTCGTTGCTTTCTATGAACAGTGGTGGTTCTGGACGGTTATTGCCATTTCACTTTTAGCTCTTGTAGTAGTGTATTACAAAAGAAAATTACGCTTTCGCGAAAGCGAGAAAAACAACCAACTCCTTGCTTTACAAAAGGAGAAGGAAATGGTAAACCTCAAACTCGAGAACCTGCGCTCACAGATGAATCCGCATTTTGTGTTTAATGCATTAAATTCTATACAAGAATACATCATGAAAAACCAGCGTGCCCAAGCTGGAGATTACCTAGGAAAATTTGCCGATTTAATAAGAACCTACTTAAATCAAAGTGTGAAAGGACGTATTACCCTACAAGAAGAAATAGACAGCCTTAATATGTACCTAGAACTAGAGCAATTGCGTTTTGAAGAACGGCTGCAATACAGCATTACAGTTGTGATGAAAGAAAAACCAGACCATTTCTATATTCCTACCATGTTAATCCAGCCCTATGTAGAAAACGCTCTTAAACATGGATTATTACACATAGAAGGAGAACGCCTGTTAACCATTACATTTACTCAA
>JANQTO010000474.1 GCA_030731685.1 Nonlabens sp. | reverse complement strand
ATGTTGCACGGGTTATTTTACGGGTTACGTAGGTTTCTCCACGTACAGGCGATTCATGATTGAACAAAATACCATTACAGGCAAACATGCCATAAGCCTCGCGGTAATTAACCGTTGCCCAGTATGCGTACATTTTTGCGACGGCGTAAGGACTGCGTGGATAAAATGGCGTGGTTTCACTTTGTGGTATTTCCTGCACCTTACCGTAAAGCTCAGATGTGGATGCTTGGTAAATCTTTGTTTTCTTCTCCATACCCAGCAAGCGAACTGATTCTAAGATACGCAGTGCCCCTATCCCGTCAGCATTTGCAGTGTACTCTGGCATTTCAAAAGAGACCTGAACATGCGACATGGCTGCCAGGTTATAAATCTCGTCCGGTTGGGTTTCCTTTATTATTCGGGTAAGGTTGGTTGTATCCGTTAAATCACCGTAATGGAGCTTGAATTTTACGTTTGTATCATGCGGGTCCTGATATAAATGATCTATACGGTCTGTATTAAATAGGGACGCACGGCGTTTGATACCGTGAACTTCATAGCCCTTTTTAAGTAAGAACTCACTTAAATAAGCACCGTCCTGACCAGTTACTCCGGTTATTAAAGCGACTCTTTGATTGTTGTTGGACATAATCTATTGGTAAAGCAGTAAAAATAAGGTTTCCTTAGGACTTGTAACTTTTAATGACATGTTCCAACCCATCTTCAATGCTAGGGATTTTATAATCAAACGTTTTCTCTGTTTCGCTGCAATCCATTAAACTATAAGTAGGTCTAGCCGCAGCAGTCTTAAAGCTCGCTACTGGATTGATTTTTTTGTTCAAGCTTAGTTTATCGTTTATCGCTTTCGCGAAAGCGAACCATGTACAACTTCCTGTATTTGTAAAATGATAGGTGCCATAAACAGCTGGGTCATTCTTAATCAGGTGTTTTATGAAAGCCGCCACATCGAGTGCGCTGGTAGGTGAACCGGTCTGAGAATCAACGATGTTCAGTTCCTCCATATCGGTTTCAGCAACCCAGCGGAAGAAGTTCTTGCCATGCGGCGCAAACAACCATGAAACTCTAAAGATATAATGAGCACTACCTGTGCGGCGTATGGCTTCTTCTCCTGCGAGTTTACTTGCTCCATATACGTTTATAGGCGCTGTTGGATAATTTACCCTGTAGGGCGTCGTAGCGTTACCGTCAAAGACATAATCTGTTGAAAAGTGTATGAGCGTTGCTCCAAACTGGTTTGCAATTTGTGCTAGTTTCTCCACGGCTGTTGCATTAATAGCATAAGCACGTTCCTTATTAGACTCAGCTGAATCGACAGCAGTATATGCCGCGCAATTTATGATATAGTCTGGTTTGAAGGTTGCCACCGCTTCATGCAGTTTTTGAGAGCATAGAATATCTAATGACGCGCTAGTATGCGCCTGTAAATTATGGTTTTTTAATTGCTCGCATATGGCTGTTCCTAACATACCGCTCGCTCCTAAGACTATTATCTTACTCATTGTATAATTGTTTTAAATAAAAATAGGGATAAACACCTGATTGCTTATCCCCATCTCTATGTAAGTCATGAAGTTTACTCTACTGTTTTATTTTTATAATTTTTTAAAAACTTCCAAAACATAGGTGTTGCAGCGACAAGAATACCCAAGGTGAAAAATATTAGGACAGACCATAGTGTGAGATGTGGTTTTTTTATAAATCCTTTTTTAGTATACCGAGAAACTTCATTGACTGTATTTTGATACTTATAATAATCTTCCATTGATTCATCGACTTGATAAAGCATGGATTGTTTCTCTTTAAAAAGAGATTGAAAAATATTCTCTTCAGATTTATCGTTCAAAAAGACACTGTTGTTTATTCCTTGACCACCATTGTTGTCTAGTAGAAGAGCTTTTTTAGAAGCGATTAACAATGAATCTATGATACTTACTTGACCCTTCATAAATGCGAGCCTGTAAGCGGTAATTTCTTGTTGAGATGCCTTTCTTGCTTTTATGTCACCTGTTTCCTTAATTAAAACAAGATTGATTATTCCGTCTTAAAAGGATTCTGCGAATAA
>JANQTO010000473.1:4274-9990 GCA_030731685.1 Nonlabens sp. | reverse complement strand
CTGTAAGGACAGATACTGCTGCAACCGGCAATCCTAAATGATTTGCAACAATAATTTCAGGCACTGTGCTCATTCCCACAGCATCCGCGCCCATGATTTTAAGCATGCGATACTCTGCACGGGTTTCTAATTGTGGACCTACGACACTGGCATATACACCAGTGTGCAATGTGGTGTTTTGGCTATTTGCAATTGTTTTTAATTTCTCGTTCAGGTTTGCGTCGTACGGTGCGCTCATGTCTGCAAATCGCTCGCCAAAATCACTAACATGCTTAAAAGCAAGCGGGCTGCCACCCTGCAAGTTAATATGGTCATCAAGCAACATCATATCGCCCTTTTTCATGTCTAGGTTTATTGCTCCAGCCGCATTTGAAACGAGTAAATTTTTAATTCCTAGCGCATGCATCACACGTATAGGGTAGGTAATATCGATAAAGTCATATCCTTCGTACAGGTGGAAACGCCCTTGCATCACCACTACTTTTTTACCGCCTAAATCGCCATAAATGAGTTTGCCTGTATGAAACTCAACCGTTGCAAGTGGAAACGACGGTATGTTGTTATAGTGCGCTACTTTTTGGTTTTCTATATGGTCTACGAGCTGCCCTAGTCCGGTACCTAGAACGATACCTACTTCTGGAGCCTCAAAACCGTGTGACTTTAAATAATCTACAGAGTCTGTAAGTTGTTTTTTACTGAGCATAATATTCTTTTAAAAAAGGTTTAAATGTGTCTATATCTTTAATGTCTTCGTAATAATCTACATCATTACGAGGTACAAGTTGCGCAACGTTTAGCTGCTTTAAGTCGGCTAGGGTTTTTTCTAGAACGGTGCCTGTTCCCCATTCTTTGTTCTCAAAAACGTTGTTGGGAATGGTGTTTTTAAATCCTAGTAAGTAATAGCCGCCGTCTATAGCTGGTCCTATAACGGCGTCGTGATTTTCTAATTGTTTAAATGCATGTGCAACATCTTCTTGAGTCATGTCGTGCATGTCGCTACCTATAATAATCACGCTCTCATGATTTTCAAAAGCCGTTTCAAATGCGTGTTGCATGCGTTGCCCCAAGTCGTCGCCCACTTGTGCGTATTTATCATAAACTGCATTATCCCAAGCATCATTCTCATGAACCGCTTCAGAGTACCACACTTGTTTTGTGACCGCAAGCTCTTGAGTGATTGCACGCGTGTGCCCAAGCAAAAATTTATAAATCGCCAGTGTGGCCTCGTCGCCTATGGTAGCCGCGAGCCTGCGTTTTCCTTTGCCCAATTCAGGATTACGGGTAAAGATGATGAGTGCGTTTTTTTTCAAGTTCAGAGTTATTTTTTAAAGTTATGAGTTATGAGTCATGGAATTTCATTTGGTTACACGTTTCTCATTCTGCTTTACAAAAGAATCCCAACCCGAGTAGCTTTTTGTACCCGTTTCTTTACCACTACTAAAAAAGTGACAAACTGCAGCCGCGAGACCGTCAGTCATGTCCAGATTCTTAGGCATATCCTTAAATCCCAAAAGGCTTTGCAACATAGCTGCAACTTGCTCCTTGCTGGCTGTACCCTTGCCAGTTATGGATTGTTTAATACGTCGCGGCGCATACTCTATAACCGGAATATCTCTAGATAAACCTGCTGCCATAGCTACGCCTTGCGCCCTACCCAACTTTAGCATGGACTGCACGTTCTTACCGAAAAACGGAGCTTCGAGTGCTATCTCGTCCGGATTATGGGTTTCTATGAGCTCTATGGTGCGTTCAAAAATCTTACGCAATTTCACATAGTGGTCGTCATATTTCTTGAGGTCCAGCTCATTCATTTGCACAAAAGTCATCTTCTTTCCTATGACCTTAATAATGCCAAACCCCATGATAGAAGTTCCTGGATCAATACCTAGAATAATTTTTTCTGTGACCAAATGTTGTAATTTTCCGACATGAGAATCATGCTCCACAAAACTAAGCAATATCTACCACCTTTTATCAAGTTCTTAGTGATTGCTGGCTGCGTGTACTACCTCATCACGCAGTGGCAAGAACGAGCGCTACAACCGGCAATTCTAAAATCGCTTTTACAGGATTTACAATGGTTTGTAATTCCCTTCATGATAGTTTTAAGCTTAGGCAGCTGGCTTATCGAGAGTAAAAAATGGCAAGTATTAGTCGATGGATTGTATAGATTACGCTTTCGCGAAAGCGTGCTTCAAAACCTCACAGCACAAGCCGCAAGCTTTATCACACCGTTACGCGCTGGAGAGGTCGTTTTCAAGGTGCTTTTTTATAAAAAGGAACTGCGCAAAGAAATCGCTGGGCGCACGATTGTGGGCAATATGAGCCAAATGCTGGTTACCACCGTATTGGGCCTGTCTGGAGGTCTATTCATTTTAAAAGACGAGCTAACATCAGTCTTTTATATATTTTTTATAGCCATTTTATTATTTGTCATGGGCGTAGTATTTGTCTTGTGGGCATGGAAAAAATACCAACTCAAAACGCTGTCTGCAAAATTACTCATTCAGGTTACGTCACTTTCATTGTTGCGATATACCTTATTCGCGGCAAACTGGGTGCTTATTTTGTGGGCAGTAGATTATGATATGACCGTGTGGAAAAGCATCGCATGTGTCATGGCTATGTATTTTGTAATATCGGTAATACCACTTATTCCCGTTGCCGATGTTCCGGTAAGGCTCACGGCAGCAGCGATGGTTTTTGAAGAAAGTACTGTTTTGGGAGAAACCATACTTTTTGCGACGCTTGTTGTATGGTGCGTTAATACTATTTTACCTACGCTGGTAGGCTGTGCACTGCTGCCCGTTGCGCGTTTTAAAACGGTTGAATCATGACATTTCTAGCGTTTTTTGTTGGTTTTGGCTATGCAATTATCATCCTAGTTCTTGCAATGGAGGCTTTTACTTATAAGCCAGAAAAGCCAAGGAAAGCACCCGTCTCAAACCATATTTCTGGTTTCAGCATTATCGTAAACTTCAGAAATGAACAAGAACGCTTACCTCATTTACTGGATAGTATTGCCAAATTGAATTTTGCAAGTAACCGCATGCAGTTTATTTTCATAAATGACGACAGCACGGACCGTAGCATGGAAATACTTACTGCATTTAAAGCAAATCACAATCATATAGACCTAGTTATTTACGAGCGCAACGTTGTGAGCGCAAGTGCAAAAAAAGACGGCATTACCCAAGCCTTAGAACACGCAAAACACGACCACATCGTCACTACGGATGCTGACTGTGTGCTACCCAAAAACTGGCTCAGTACTTTTGAAAAACATTATAAGTTATTTCCTAGCAGCCTTTTTGTAGCAGCACCCGTCCAAATTGCAACTGGCAATAGTATACTCGAACAGGTACAGGCAAGCGAAATGGTTGCCCTACAATTAATGACCACAGGAGGTTTTTCTATAGGCCAACCTTTTTTGTGCAACGGTGCAAATATGTCTTTTACTGTCAGTAACTTTAAGGAAGTAGGCGGTTATGAAGGAAATGACGGTATTGCAAGTGGCGACGATATTTTCTTACTTGAAAAACTCGCAGCGCTTGATGCTAGTTCTTGTTATTATCTTAAAAATGAAGATGCGATTGTGACAACAAATCCCAAATCCAGTTGGAAAGAAATTATAAAGCAGCGTGCGCGGTGGGCTCAAAAAGGTTCCAAGACTAAGAGTTTGCTAAATAAACTCATGAGCGCACAAGTGTTTGCAGCAAATCTATTTGTACTTATTGCCCCACTATTGATTTATCTAGATTTTTTAAAATTCAAGATTGCAATGGCCGTACTGGCTCTAAAATTATTTACAGATGTTCTAGTGCTGGTAATAGGGTATCGCTTTTTTGAGAATAACAGTTGGCAATGGTATGTGCTTCCACAACTTATTATATATCCCTTTGTCGTAGTTGCTGTAGCGGTTAAATCGTTTACCGCGGTACGCTGGAAGGGCCGCGTGGCTCAACATTGACACTGTCAGTAGGCACAAGAATAATGGGCAATTTATAGCTTGTTTTAACAGGAACATCTTGTTTAATGGCGCTACTAAGTCGTGGTAAATACTGCAGTCTTGCCTGTAACAATGAATCTACCTTGAGCGTATCTAAGTGTTTAGGGCATTGCAAGAGTCGTTCGTATTTTAGATGACCAGTGGCCTCTACGACCATAGAAACCATCATCGTATCATTCTCGCTCATAGTCAGGTTTGCAGCTACCGGAGCTAATCGTGTAGCGACTAGTTCATGCAATTGCTCATAAAAACATTGAGATGTGTTGTCCATTTCGTCACACGCGGTAAAAAGCGGATAGTGGTCTACCGTCGTGTAATCTATCGCCTCTAAACGCTCCTGGGCAAGAGCATTTGCTTCTTGTTTAAGCTGCTCGTCTGTCTTACAGCTTTGAAGCAGTAAAAGAGATGATAGAATGCAAATAGTATTTGAAAAGCGCATGGCGGTAAAATTACTACTTTTTAGGTTGTAGGAAACGCTCTTTAGTAAGGTCACTAATTCTAGCATTTGCTAAATCTACATAAGGGTCTTTAGGAAACCGTTCTACGAAGTCTTTATAGTTATTAATTTTTGCAGTTATGTCTGTATATAATCGGTCATATGCCTGGCAATATTGGTAAGCACTTACACCATCATTTGGGTCTTCTATTTTGGCTTTTTTGAGATATTCTAGCATGCGCTTGTCATCTTCCATTTGATAATAAATGGCTGCCATTTGCATGTATTCCTGATTCAAACTAGGTTGTTTTAATACGATTGCTGCATCCATGTTGCTTATTGCCTCCTTATAATTTTCTAGTTTAAGGTGATTTTTTGCAATCATCATATAGGATGCACTGCTTTGCGAGAAAGTATTATTTCCTATTTCATAATAAGCAATAGAATCTTTGTAAAGCCTTTCTTGATAACTCGCGGCGCCCAACATCTTTATGAGACCTTCGGTTATAAGACCAGCCTCATCTACAATTTTCAAATGTTTCAGCGCACTTTTATATTCTTGATTATGATAATAACATTGCCCCAGCAAACTATGCAGCACCATATTATCTGGACTAAGCTTGAGCCCTTGTTGTGCGATGATAATGGCAGCATTCAAGTCTTTTGTTACTAATAGACTCGTAATGAGTTCCGTACGCGCATGTGTAAATTCTGGATTTAAGGAAATCGCTTTTTGATAATACGGAACTGCTGCGATTGGACCACCTATGGATTCCTTACATTTTCCAAGATAATACTGATAGTTTGCCGTGCCAGGCTGTTCTTTGACCAAATTATCAAAAACGGTTAACGCCTCCTTTTTCTTATTTGTCGCGAGCAGTGCCTTTCCATATTCAAATCTTGCTGTAACGTTTAGTGAATCAATTTCAAGGCCACTCTTATAATTTTCTATAGCCTTTGTATTGTTACCTAGCTGACTGTAAATGCGTGCAATTTGAAAAGAATTGTATGCCGAAGGATCTGCGTTTTTATAGTTTGCAATTGCTTCGGTATATTTACCAGAAGCAAATAAACTGTCGGCAATCTGTCGTTGTGCACCCAGTTGACACGAAACCATGAACGTAAAAAATAAAAATAGCTTCTTCATAAGTTAAAGTTAGGCATGCTTATTGAATTTAAAAATTAAAACTACAAATTATGAAATATATTACTTCCTTTATCGCACTCGCCTTTTTGTTTATCTCTTGTGAAGGACCTCAGGGACCTCCTGG
>JANQTO010000473.1:0-4174 GCA_030731685.1 Nonlabens sp. | reverse complement strand
CAAACCTTTAGAATTGTTATACTCCCAGTAGATTTAGCTAGTAATCCTTTACTTGATATCACAGACTACAACAGTGTAATGAATCTTGCAGGACTATCAAGTAGCGATATCATTACCATAGAGCAATAGAATAAGCTCCTAGTCTTTTAAAAGCGACCTAAAACGGTCGCTTTTTTTATTCAAAATTTTCAGATAGCCATGCAGCCACACCATCTTCCTTGTGATGTCCCGCGAGATGACTAGCTACGGCTTTTAATTCTTCTCGACCATTTGCCATGCAGACACCATAACCTACAGCAGCAATCATGTCCATATCGTTATAATTATCGCCAAAGGCAGCGATGTGTTCCAAACTTACACCATCATAACGAGTTTTTATCAAGTGTTCCAATGCAACTCTTTTAGACGTTCCGGCCGGCGTAATTTCTGTGTACGTTTCCTTAGACCTGTAGCAATGTACCTGATTTGAATGTAGGGAGTTCGCTTTCGCGAAAGCGGTATCCATAAGTGCCTCTTCACCCATATACATGATTTTGTGTGCGCCACCCACGTGAGCAGTTTCTTTGAAATAAGCAAGTGTTAGCGCTAAGTCTTGAACTGTAGGCTGTACTCTGGTGTTGTTGATTTCACGCGCAGTCCACTCGTCTAACGCTGTTACGAACCACTCGTTATTCCTGTAAAGACTAACATGCAACCCGAGTTCGCTTGCTAACAACGCAATTGATTCCAATGTTTCGTAGGGTATATCGAGCTCAAACAAAACCTCTTCTTTATGTAATACCAATGCTCCATTGTAACAAATCATAGGCGACCCTAAGATATCTAAGTCACTTTGCAGGTAATACATAGCATCAGGCATGCGTGCAGAAATGAGGATTTTTGGAACATCCTTACTCTTAAATACGTCTTTAGTTTGTGCAGAAATGTTGCGTGTTGCATCAAGTAGTGTTCCGTCTATGTCAGTCGCTATGAGTTTTATCATAGGGTAATATTAAAAAGAACTTTGTAAAGTCTTGAAGGAATTGCTTCTAAATATTTTTTTTAAAAAGTTTACAAAAGTGCTTGTGTATAAGTGAAAGGTATCTATATTTGCATCCGCTAAGGCAGAAATGATTTAGCAACGTTCTTTAGAACACGGTCTGGTAGTTCAGCTGGTTAGAATACCTGCCTGTCACGCAGGGGGTCGCGGGTTCGAGTCCCGTCCAGACCGCAATACTTTTTAAAGTATGCAAATCAAGTTGTGTGTCCTCTAAAATAACTGAGGATTTGAGAAAGTGGTTTTATCTACTTTTTGAGAAGCTTTTCCAAATGGAGAGGCTTTTTTGTTTTAAAGAGGTTTTGACTCGTAGTAACAGTGCTTTACAAAATTTGTTTTTTAAGATTGCCACTACTTAAAATTAATTAAGTTTGTATATATGGCTAAGGAAGGAAATACTAGCAGACTCTATTTTATTGACGCGATAAGAGCGTTTGCCATATGTATGATGCTGCAGGGTCATTTTATAGATACGTTGCTCGCCCCAGAATTTAGGGATAATAGCAATATCATTTATAGTATATGGTCCTATTTCAGGGGTATAACTGCACCTATCTTCTTTACCGTCGCAGGTCTGGTTTTTACCTTTTTACTGCTTAGAGCAAAACACAAGGGAAGCGTCAAGGCTCGACTACGCAAAGGCTTTTCAAGAGGCTTTTTACTTATAGGTATAGGATATGCGTTGCGGGCACCCATATTTTCATGGTTTGCCGGAGAATTTCCGTCAGGGTTTTTACAAATAGATGTTCTTCATTGTATAGGGCTTTCGCTCATTTTTACGGTGTTGCTTTACCTAGTCAGCTTTCAAAAGCCCGCAGTTTTTGGGACACTTCTATTTATCATAGCTACTGCCATATTTATTACAGAACCACTTTACAGAAGCTTTGGTATAAGAATACCAGGTGGCGGTTACACCTGCGAAGGGTACTGTCCTGATGGGCCTAAGTTTCTTGTTAACTGGATAAGCAAGGGTAACGGCTCTGTCTTTACTATCATACCGTGGTACGGCTATATGGCCTATGGTGCGTTTATCGCAACCATATTTGACAAATATGTTAACAGATCCAAGTTTAAGATAAGTACGGTTGCTGCATTTATGGTATCTGGATTGTTACTTTCGGTTTACTCTACACAGTTTTTACAGTGGTTGGGTGCATTATTAGATAACCAACTTGTAAAAGACGCCGCAAATTATAATTATCTTTTTCAACGTCTAGGCAACGTATTTATAATCATTAGTTTGTTTTACATGCTTGAGCGCTATTTGAAAGGTTCTGTAATTGCTCGCATAGGACAAAAGACGCTTTCTATTTATGTAATACACTTTGCCATATTATATGGAGCCATAATAGGCTTAGGGCTTTATCAATTATTTGGCAAAACACTTACCCCGTGGCAAGCAGCAGGCGGCGCGATTGTATTTGTGATATGCGTTAATATTATAGCGCTTTACGGCGGTCGTACAAACGCATTTTTCTACTCGCACTTGCGTAAGTTTACTAAAAAAATTACTGACGGCTTTAAATCTTAGTAGGTAAACGGCACTTCATTATTCTTATCATATAGCCATTTCCTTGTATCTAGGAATATATCCAATTAAGTAGGCTATATTTGTAGGAATAATTCCAATAAATGCAATTGAGAGAATATGCAGTAGTAGATGTAGAAACCACAGGAAGCGCACTGGGTGGAAATCGTATTACAGAAATTTGTATTGTACGCCTCAATCAAGAGGGCATACTTGAAAAGTATACAACCCTTGTTGACCCAGAGCAACTGATACCCGATTTTATTACTAGTCTCACTGGAATAGATAACGCCTTGGTAGCATCTGCTCCATTGTTCACAGAAATAGCATCTGAAATTATACGAATGACTGAAGATGCCGTTTTTGTAGCGCACAACGTTTCGTTTGACTACAACGTGATACGGAACGAATTCAAACGCCTAGGCAAAGATTTTACGCGTAAAAAACTTTGCACGGTACGTCTTTCTCGAGAACTTATTCCTGGCTTGCCATCTTACAGCTTAGGTAGATTATGTGACGCCATAGGAATTTCACTTTCTAACAGGCACCGTGCTGAAGGAGACACAGACGCAACGGTTACTCTTTTTCAACAATTATTGAACATTGACGAAGATGGCAATGTCATTGATAAATTTTTAAACGGAAGTAAAAAAGAAGGCACGTTCCCACCTAATCTAGACCGTACACAGTTTGATTCGTTACCAGAATCACCTGGAGTTTATTTATTT
This sequence comes from Nonlabens sp., assembly GCA_030731685.1. Taxonomy (GTDB): domain Bacteria; phylum Bacteroidota; class Bacteroidia; order Flavobacteriales; family Flavobacteriaceae; genus Nonlabens. The sequence goes on along the minus strand of JANQTO010000473.1, from coordinate 882 downwards.
AAAGACGGTTCACACAAAGTCATTTATGTAGGGAAAGCCATAAACCTTAAAAAAAGGGTGTTGTCCCACTTTTACACAAAGCGGAGCAAAACATACCTTATGTGCCAAGAAATACGACATATCGAGCACATAGAAACCGGCAATGAACTCGTAGCCTTATTAGAAGAAGCAGATTTGATAAAGCATTACTACCCCAAGTTCAATAGTGCTCAAAAACAACCCAGAAACGCTTATCAAGTGTTATACTATAAGAATCAGCTAGGGATTATACAGCTTGCAGTAGGCCTTTCAAAATCTTACGACAGCACGCTTAGCGTACATTACAACAGAGCACATGCGGTAGAAGAACTTGAGGAAATATGCATGGAGTTTGATTTGTGCCCACGATTTTGTGGACTGCAAACAAATGTGACAACCTGCTCTCATTTCAAGATTAAGAACTGCAAAGGTGTTTGTAGAAAAGAAGAGTCAGTTTCTTTATATAATATTAGAGTGAATCAAGCCATTGAATCGTTGCGTACCAACAGAAAAAACTACCTGATAAAGCAAGCTGGTCGTTCCACCATGGAAGATTGTTTTATACTTATTAAAGATGGAGATTACCACGGCTATGGTTTCATTTCTAAAGAAGAAACTATTGAAACACTAGAAGATGCCGAAACATTTTTAGAACGCAAGAAACCAAATTACCATACGAATCAAATTATCAAGAGCCATTTGCGAACTCATGGCAATCGTCACGTAATTATGGCAAATGCATTTGAAACAGACGTTTAAAAATAAAATCATTTCGCCTAAAATGTGATATCACTAACGTTCTGAAGCATATTATGCAAAGAATCTAGTTAACCCTGTGTTAAGTTGTAAGAAATATCCTAGCGA
>JANQTO010000472.1 GCA_030731685.1 Nonlabens sp. | reverse complement strand
TTTCGCTTTCGCGAAAGCGAACACCACAAAAGCAAACGGCATAACTTTGAAAATAGGCAGTTACAACTCTCAAAATGGCAATATTTTTGATTCTCTTTTTAAAAACGAGGCTATGTCACTAAAACTACCTAAACTATTGTTCCTTGCCACTGCTGCAGTGCTAAGTTCCTGCTCCATAATAGAAGATTGTAAATGGGGCACAAGTGCCGAGCTTAAGGGGCGTGATATTTTAGTAGGAACGGTAGATACCTATTTTGAAGAAGGTATACGTGCCGAGGTAAATAATGAGCCACGCGACAATGATTATTTTTACGATTTTATCGTGTACGACCTGCCGCCGGGACTTGATTATGAGCAAGATGGTCGTGACGTCTATATTTATGGAACACCTACAGCACCAGGCAGATTTTTTATTCAAGTAGACCTGGTAATCACTCCCAGGTTTTTTGACGGTGACGGTGATGGCATTCCAGATGTTGAGCAAATATGCGAGCGTAGGGCGATACGAGACTATGCATTGCGCATAAATTAACAAGCTACCTTTAATTTACGTACCTTTGCATTTCAATACATTACATGACATTTAAAGAACTAGGGCTTATCGAGCCCATCTTGCGAGCTTTGCAAGACCAGGGTTATGAGCGACCTACGCCCATTCAAGCACAAGCAATCCCAGTGCTACTTAACCATAAAGATTTACTAGGAGTAGCACAGACCGGAACCGGTAAGACAGCTGCATTCTCCATACCTATATTACAACATCTTGCAAATGGCGCTCCGCCGCAAGGAAAGCGCAAAATACGCACACTGGTAGTAACACCTACGAGAGAACTCGCAATTCAAATAGCTGAGAACTTTACGAACTACGCAAAATATACCGACATTAGAAATACGGTCATTTTCGGTGGTGTGAAACAAACTTCCCAAGTTTATGCCCTCAACAAAGGCATCGATGTACTGGTAGCAACACCAGGAAGACTACTAGACCTTATCAATCAGCGGTTTATATCGTTAGACCATATTGAGTATTTTGTACTCGATGAGGCTGACCAGATGCTGGACATGGGTTTCATTCACGACATCAAGAAATTACTGAAGCTATTGCCTAAGAAGCGCCAGTCGCTATTTTTCAGCGCCACGATGCCTCAGGCTATCGTAAAGTTAACGCAAGAGATTTTAGATAATCCTTCTCGCGTTACCATAGAACCTGAGAAAACAACTGCCGAAAAAGTAGAACAACGTATTTACCACGTAAATAAGAAGCACAAGACAGCGCTGCTGGTAGAGTTACTTAACACAACCCATACCTCAGAGACGCTTGTTTTTTCCCGTACAAAACACGGTGCAAATAAAATTGTACAAGATCTTGCAAAAGCAGGAATTCAAAGTGCCGCCATACACGGTAATAAATCACAAACAGCTCGACAAAAAGCGCTAAGCGATTTTAAAGACGGTAAACTACAAGTACTTGTAGCTACAGATATCGCAGCTCGTGGTATCGATATAGATGAGTTGGGAAATGTTATTAACTACGACCTTCCTAATGTGGCAGAGTCTTACGTACACCGCATAGGTCGTACTGGTAGAGCAGGTGCAAGCGGTCTTGCCGTATCTTTTTGTATGCTGGAGGAACGTCCTTTTTTAAAGGATATTGAAAAGCTTATCAAGCAATCCATACCTGTAATTGAAGACCACGCGTTTCCATTTAGTATGGAAGACGCTGCTGAGCCAAGCTTAAAGAAACAAAACCAGCGTAGACCTAGCCGCAATAGTGGTGGTGGGAATTCTGCAAAATCAAGTGGTGACTCTAGACGCAAGCCTAGTTCTCGCAGTGGCAGCGGCTCTAGAAGCAACAGCAATGCTAACCGCAGCAATAGAAATACAAATTCGTAGGTTTTGAAATGAATCGTACAGATCTTAAATATTAGGACCACGTTCGATTTGATTTTGATTTTCGCTTTGAATCATCCTTTATAGGGAATAATATAACAGCCATTAGGTAGTATCACGCTAACTAGTGGCTTTTTCTATGCCCATATTTGTGAGGTATTAATAATCTAAAATCAAGACCATGATAAACCCAATAAAATCTTTATGC
>JANQTO010000471.1 GCA_030731685.1 Nonlabens sp. | reverse complement strand
TCAATAACAATGCATTTACCAGGATGTTTTCTACCTATCGTGCCTCATAAATTAATAACCATAAGATAACATACGTAACGCTTTATTGTAGCATTTTTGCAGGAAACAAACTCACCCATGGGAGATATTTATTTTTACATGCTTATTATTCTTGCAGGTCTTGCTATCACTGACCTTGTGGTAGGAGTAAGCAATGATGCAGTAAACTTCTTAAACAGCGCCATAGGCTCTAAAGCAGTGAGTTTTAGAACGCTCATGATTGTAGCGAGTATAGGTATCGCATTCGGTGCGTTCTCTTCTTCTGGAATGATGGAGGTGGCAAAGAGTAGTATTTTTAATCCACAGGAGTTTTACTTTAATGAAATCATGATCATTTTCATGGCGGTCATGATTACAGACGTGCTTCTGCTAGATTTCTTTAACACGCTCGGTTTACCCACATCTACCACAGTTTCTATTGTTTTTGAGCTTTTAGGTGCTGCCGTAGCTGTGGCACTTATAAAAATTTACAGTGATGGTGGCAGCCAGAATCTTACCGAAATAGGTCGGTATATTGCGAGTGAAGAAGCACGTAAAATTGTCATAAGTATTCTGCTTTCTGTGGTGATGTCGTTTAGCGTTGGTGCATTTGTACAGTTTCTGTCCAGGCTCATGCTTACCTTTAATTACAACAACAGACCAGCTTATCTCGCTGGTGTTTTTGGCGGATTATCGCTGACTAGTTTATACTATTTTATTCTTGTTAAAGGACTTAAGGGTTCTGACTTAGGTGCGTTTTCTGAGTTTTTAGCAACTACAAATACCTATTATCTATTGTTAGGAGGTTTAGGATTTTGGACTGTTTTTAGTTTCTTGTATGTCTATATAATGAAATGGGATATTTACAAGCTCATTATCATTATGGGAACCTTTGGTCTTGCTATGGCTTTTGCGGGTAATGACCTTGTTAATTTTATAGGTGTTCCTATGGGTGCTTATGATGCATACAACCTATGGACAGCATCTGGCAGCGCGGCGACTGATTTTACTATGGGTGGACTTCTGGTTTCTGGAGCCGCAAACAAACTTATTTTGGGTTTCGCAGGTTTGGTCATGGTGCTTACCTTGTGGTTTTCTTCAAAAGCGCAGTCCGTAGTTAAAACTTCTGTAGATCTTGCACGTCAAGATTCACGAACAGAGCGTTTTCAATCTAACGAACTCTCTAGAGTGCTTGTACGTTATACTATAAAGTGTGCAGATGGTCTCACAGCCATGATTCCAGAGAGCGTAACAAACTATATAAATTCCCGTTTTGAAAAATTGCCAGAACTCAATCTGGTAAACAAAAATGAAGATAAACCAGCTTTTGACTACGTACGCGCATCTGTAAACCTTATGGTCGCGAGTATCTTGATTTCCTTTGCAACAGCTAGCAAACTTCCTTTATCTACTACCTACGTAACCTTTATGGTGGCCATGGGTACATCACTTGCTGACCGCGCATGGGGCAGTGATACGGCGGTTTATAGAATTGCCGGTGTTATCAACGTAATAGGTGGTTGGTTTATGACGGCTATCGTCGCATTTACTGCTGCAGCTGTCATGGCTTATATCATTTACTTAGGTGGAATGACCGCCATAGTAGGTTTAGTTCTTCTTGCTATATTTTTACTTTTTAGAAGCCAAATAGCCCACAAAAAATCTAAAATCGAACAAGCCGCCACAGATGAAATACTCAAGGCAGAAAGTAGCACTATTCAAGGCATACTCGATGAAAGCTCAAACAATATCGCTACCGTGTTGAAACGCAGCAAACGTATTTATAAAGACACTTTAGATGGTCTTATAGAACGGGACCTGGTTACTTTAAAACGAGTGCGCAAAGAGAGTACAAAGCTAGACGCTGAGGTAGAAGGCCTGCGTAACAACATCTTCTATTTTATCAGAAACTTGGAAGATAAAGCAATGGGCGCGAGTAAGTTTTACATTAACCTTATAGGTAACCTACAGGACGTGTCGCAATCACTGGAATATATCGCAAAGTCTAGTGATAAACATATCAATAACAATCACAAGAGCCTTAAATTCAAGCAGACCAAAGACTTGAAAGAAGTCGTGGA
>JANQTO010000470.1:1022-2106 GCA_030731685.1 Nonlabens sp. | reverse complement strand
GCTTTGGTCGAAACCATTTGCCGAGGTGCCGCCGGTTACTTGCGTGTCAAACAATAACTGACTAGCCCCATTATTTTGAAGGGATTGGTAAATAGAGTTTCCATTTACCGGACTGCTCAAGAATCTAAATGCCCTTGCATCGTCACTACGCTTGGGAATAAATCGCTCTGAATACATAGTGTTTCCCAGTATGTTGCTACCATTTGCTACCGGACCCAAAACAGCTGTAGCCAAACTGTTGCTATTAAAATTCAGGTTAAAACCGTTCAGGTCTAAGTTACCACTGTCTATTTTCAAATAACCAAGAACGAACTTGTCCGAATCCAGATTATAATCTTGGTCTATAACTACATTACGTGGAACACCCAAAGCTGACGGAATGAAGGATGATGACCACACATTATTTATATTGGGATTGTTTGTTGCTAAGTGTAAGGTACCGCTCGTGCCGTAAAATATATTGCTTCCTATGAAGCGTGCATTTGAATTTAATCTAGTGACAGCATCGCAACGCAATTGATAAGGCCAAAATGTATTGTTGAAAGTGGTGTTCACGTTAAACTGTGCTTTACGACCATTTAACTCATTATTTTTATTACTGATGCCTCCATTTTGGAACGAGATTGCACCCGTACCATTAAAGCCTATTTCAAAATCAGACTCGGTTTGAACTCCAGCCCAATCATTGAAGATTAAGTTGTGTGTATCTACATTTACGCTATAAATGATACCTTTCGTTATCAAACTACCACCGGCGGCAATAGTAACGTCTCCAGCAAGTGTTGCGTTATTTGAAATTTCAAGTAACGTGTATGTTCCAGCTGGTATCGTGCCACTGGCGTTAGTCAAGTATAATCCGTTTGTATTAACAACTTTAGAAGGGTTAGCACCTGCTCTATTTATAGCAGTCGTTCCAAAATACTGTGTAACAACAGGATTGTTGCTCGAACCCAAATCACCCGGCACCTCGGCAAAATGACCGCCGTTGAAACCCATCCACATTGTGAATCTTATGAATTCTGGGTTTCCTATGTCAGATTTTAAAATTCTGAATGAACGGTGGCTGTTACCTACGTTTGCATTA
>JANQTO010000470.1:0-1012 GCA_030731685.1 Nonlabens sp. | reverse complement strand
AATTTGCGCCATTAAACCAGCTGCTACCTGCGTTGTCATACAACCTACGCTCGTTATAACCTTGCTCTACGCGTATGGCTACGTCTGCATTAAAAGGTAAAGAAGGAGTTACTCCGTTAAAATCATTTCCTGTTGCAGTACCATTAGAACCGTTTGGGTCTGTGTCTATGAAAATGGTTAATGCGTCTTGACCACCAAATGTTCCTGCTGTGTTATATACTCCAAAATAAAGGTAGTCTTGATCGTAAGCAACGCCGTACCTTATCGTGTTGTTGTCAGACGCATCGTATGTTTCTTCTAGATTAAAATCTGAAAAATTACCGGTAAGGTTTACTGTACGGAAGGATTGTGCCCAACCACAAAGTGGCAACAGTATTAATAAAAATAAGTAGTGCTTTTTCATAATTTGACGAATTTAACGAGTTAAATATAATAAAACTTTAAACGAATATATTGTTTACTACAGTGGCAATACGCTCACGGTCAGCATCGGTAAGATTAGAACCTGACGGTAAGCATAAGCCGTTATCAAACAACTCTTCACAAACGGTAGTTCCGTAATATGGAAAGTCTGTGCAAAGTGGTTGCAGGTGCATGGGTTTCCAGAGTGGTCTGGACTCGATATTTTGAGCCTCTAAAGCCAGTCTTAAGGTTTCCCGAGTAATGCCGCCTGTTTTTGCTGGGTCTACCAGTATGGCGCTGAGCCAGTGGTTTGAAAATACCGCATCACTTTGTTCTGCATGGACAGTTACACCTTTTATATCTTTGAAAAGCTCTTGGTAAAATACATTCATTTCACGTCGCAGTGCAATGTGCTTGTCCAGTACCTGCATTTGACCACGACCTATACCAGCGCTTATGTTACTCATGCGATAATTATACCCTACCTCACTATGCTGATAATGCGGCGCATTGTCACGCGCCTGCGTTGCTAGGAAAATTGTTCTGTTCTTCACAGCTTCGGTATGGCACACCATGGCACCGCCGCCACTTGTCGTAATTATTTTATTCC
>JANQTO010000469.1 GCA_030731685.1 Nonlabens sp. | reverse complement strand
GTGTTAGGCCTGCCGCTAGCGTTCATCCTGAGCCAGGATCAAACTCTTCATCGTAGAATCTTATAAAAGATCGTTTAATTTCGACCCTTGGTCTAATTCCACTTAATTAGCGTACATGTGTTTATTTACATCTTATTCTTATTTCTTACCAGAATGAATCCCTAAGGAAACACTCTTATAATTTGTGCTGTCAATCAAAATATCAATGAACCAAACCAACGCTGTTACCTGAAACCGAACCCATCAATCTTCACGATTATTTTGCGGTATTCCAGAAATGTCGGTGAACGTTTTCGCTTCGTTTGTAACCTGCGTTACTCGCTTAGCGGGTGCAAATATACAGACACTTTCTGTTTGCAACCAAACTTTTAAAGCAAAAAAAACAAAGAAAATGTAAAATAAAAATCAATAGCCCCAAAATCAACAACTTACACACTAAAAAAATTACAGACTTTTTTTGAGCAAGTGACGGTAACGCATAAACATGAAGATTGCGGAGCTTATCAAACGTAACAGACACTTTAGACAACAGCCACTTCTAAAGGAATATGATAGTCCTGGTTCGCTTTAAACAACCTTACTTCATTTGGGAGCTTGAGGTATTCTATGATATGTAAGTATGCCTATCCAACAATCTAGCGGAATAGACTCTGTACATTCTAAGGACTTTTAAGTATATAGTTGCTAGCAAGTATTTAGTTTACTCGCTTTCGCGAAAGCGAACTACCAACGCCCCTGTGCAACTACGGGTAAGCTAAAGGTAAAGGTACTGCCCTGTCCTTTTTTACTGAGTACCGTGATGGTGGACTCATGCAACTCTACTATTTTCCTTACAATCGCAAGTCCCAGGCCTGCACCATTTTTCTTAAAGGTATGGCTGGTTTGCTTGAAGCGTTCGAAGATGCTTTCCTGCATATCGTAATCTATTCCTATGCCCGAGTCATTGACACGTACATTGCAAGATTGTCCATTTCTCTCGAGCTCTACCTTAATGCTGCCACCGCTAGGCGTAAACTTTAGTGCATTATCGATAAGGTTTTGAAGTGCACGTTCTATAAGGCTAATGTCTGCATACACAAGAATACTCTCGTTATCATTAACAGTTAAGGAAAGGTCTACGCCTTTTTCTCGGGCAAGAATGTCATATTTAGAAACCAAATCCAGACACAAGTCTGTTATAGAGAACTGCTCTTTGTAAGGTTCAATTTGTTTTGCTTCGAGTTTAGAATATTCAAAAAGCTGTTCCACCAGCTTTGTGAGCTTGTCACTATTAGAACTTATGACTTGTAGATAGCGTGCAGATTCCTCTGGTGTGATTGTAGCTGCTTTTTCCTGAAGGGTTTCTGCATATCCTTTAAGTATCGCAAGTGGTGTTCTTAGGTCGTGACTCACATTTGCAATAAGCTGACGGCGCAAATCGTCCACAGACTTTACCTCTTCAATACTTGCGGTTATAGAATCAGCCATTTCATTAAAGGTATTTGCAAACACTGCGATGTCAGATTTTTCAGCGTCAGGAATACGTGCTTTAAGGTCACCATCTTTAAACTGGGTAACTACTTGTGTAATGGTACGCAAGTTTTTAGTGATGAACCATATAAGTATTAAACCTATAATAAGTGTAAAAACCGTGGTTAGCACAATAGCTCCTGCACCGAAGCTGGTTATGTACTCATTAAATATATTATTACTGGCTAGCTGATATGCCTCGCCAGAAAGAATGATATATATGTATCCAGTTTTTCCATTTCTAGAAAACGGGGCTACTGAGAATATTTTGCGCTCACTTGGATTCCTCGGGTCTTCTCCTAAACAGAACCCTTTATAGCCAGATGCTATAAAATCGGTTATGGGTTTTGTATCTACATACTGCGCAGGCTCGCCGTCTTGATGTTCTAGAACTACAGAGTGAAGAATCTCGCCGTCTTTTTTAAGTAGGTAGACTTCTATACTGCGATTCACCGCCATCATATCGTGCATTAAATCCCCGAAAAGCTCCTTGTTTACAGAACCGTCTTCAAGAAAAGGCTCAGCAGTTGCAAACTTCTCGTCTATAAGATGCTGTGCAAGTGGCGCATTAATTTGCTGTTGTGTTGCTAAATGGTGCTGGTTCGAAAAATAACCGGTTATTAAAATAAAGGTTAAAGCCATTCCTAAAATAAGGATGCTCAATGCAAGCCAAAGTTTAAATACGAGTCTAGGTGTTAAAGTTTGATACTTGCCCATTATATCTCCTCGTTAAAACGGTAACCTATTCCCCAAGTAGTCAATATATAAATGGGCTGAGACATATCTGGTTCTATTTTTGAACGCAGTCTATTCATGTGAGAATTTACGGTATGCTCGTACCCCGAGAAATTATAGCCCCAGACAACGTCTAAAAGTGCTGACCTACTGTAACTGCGGCCCGGATGACTTGCCAGTAATACTAATAAGTCAAACTCTTTAGGGCTTAGCTCCACTTTTTTGCCTTTTATAAGCACCTTACGCATTTCGACGTTAATGGATAAATCTGTGAAATGCATTTCTTGTTCTTGGGACGATGATACTGCCGATGTCAAGCTATCGCTACGTCTCATAACGGCTTTGGCCCGAGCTTTCAGTTCTCTTACTGAAAACGGTTTAGTTATATAATCATCAGCTCCAATCTCAAGACCTAGCACTTTATCAATCTCCTCGCTTTTTGCGGTGACCATAATAATAGGTGTTGCTTTAGTCTTACGCAGTTCTTTGCATACCTCAACACCGTTCATGGACGGCAGTGATATATCTAGGAGAATCAAACAATAGTCGGTTTCTTGAGCAAGTTTTAGTCCAGCTATGCCGTCTGAAACCGTATCTACCGTTGCATTCAGGTCTTTCATATGAATGGTAAGCAGGTCTGCTATGTCTATATCGTCTTCTACTATAAGTATTTTATTTCCCATATACCAAAGTACGAATTTGTATATCACAAATAAATCACAGCATGCAATAATAATTTGAACAGTTTGTGATAGCGTCGCAACATCATCCTCGTTAGTTTGTACCAAATCAATAAAACATGTACACAATGAACAAGTATCTTTTATTAGCAGCTGCCGCAACCATAGGGCTGACCAGTTGCAACAACGATGATGATAACGCATCAACAAACACAAAAAACCTAACCCTTAACTTACAAGGTTTAGAAGATTTAGGCTCAGGTTTTGCCTATGAAGGTTGGGTCATGGTAAATGGCACACCAGTAACAACCGGAGTATTCACCGTTAACACCGCAGGAGCGCTAAGTCAAACAGTTTTTCCAGTAGCTGCAACAACACTGGATGCGGGAACTGCTTTTATCTTAACTATAGAGCCAAGCCCAGACCCAGACCCTGCACCGTCAGACATTAAGTACCTAGCAGGAGCATTTACAAATAATAGCGCCACGGTGAGTACAAACTTTGGCCCAGCACCGGGAGATTTCAGTAATGCTGCTGGTAGTTTCTTTTTAAGAACACCTACTGACGAGGTTATGGGTAACGCAAATAATGGTAATGACACTAACGGTGTATGGTTTGGTTTACCCGGTATGCCACCAGTTGCAAATGCTACATTACCAGCATTACCCGTAGGATGGATATATGAGGGATGGGTTGTAGGAGCCGCCGGACCTATATCTACTGGCACTTTTGCGAGCTTTACGGCACGCGATTCTGGCAACGGATTCTCTGGAACTGAATATAATATGGGACCACCAGTTCCAGGAGAGGACTTTTTTAGAAATTTGCCAGCTGGCGAGTCCTTACCTTTTAGCGTTGTGGGCAAGGCTGTTGTTATTTCCATCGAACCAGTTCCAGACAACTCGCCGGCACCGTTCACACTAAAACCCCTTGCTGCAATGGCTACAGCTGCAACCGCACCTATGTCACAAGCTTTTAATAATAATGTTAGCGCTTCTTTCCCTACAGGCAGCGTTACCAGACAATAGTTTTATAGGTTGGTTAGTTTGGGAAATCCCTATTAGTTTCGGCTTTTAGGGGTTTCTTTTTTTATAGACAGCTAGGTTATGAGAATTTTTGATGGTTCTTGTTCCGCTTTCGCGAAAGCGAAACATAAACAAACCTACTGCTTTCTAACCCTATAAGATTCAATAGCAACATGCGCCATCACACCACAAAAGGCAATCAATAAAAATAACGGCGTCAAACTCGTGGTAAGAAACGTAGCAACAAACCAGCTGGTTAATGAACCGAAAATCATGCTTACCGCTCCTACAAAAGCACTGGCACTACCAGCACGTCTAGTGAACGGCATCAACGCGAGTGCCGTGGTGTTTGGGTTTTGGAAACCTATGAGCGTCATCATTAAAAACAAGCCTGGAAACACCACCCAAAAAATAGGGTCGAACAATAAACCATAAGCGAGTAATGAAAGGCACACGATGGTGAGCAAAACGCTAACCACATAAGTAACGTCAAAGGTTTTGTAACGCATTAAAAAGAATCTGTTCACCTGGCTACCTGCGATAAGACCAGCAGCGTTACTTCCAAATATGTAACCAAAATTATCTGTTCCCATTTGAAAATATTCTACAAATATAAATGGTGCTGCGGCTACATAACCCAGTAGCATTCCTATAACAAAACCACGGGCGCTCGAGAATAAAAAAAAATCCTTGTTTTTATAGATGCCCCAATACTCACGCAGCACAGGCAACGGGTGCAATCGCGTTGCTTTATTGGGAACAAAACTTTCAGGTAAAAAGAAACTGACGTTTAGGAGCATGATGCCAGCAAAAATGGCAAGTCCGTAAAAGACCCATTCCCAGTGCAGCGTACTTACTATAACGCCGCCTACGGTTGGTGCAATGATAGGTGCAATTCCCATAATGAGCATGAGTGTTGAAAGTACATCTGCGACTTGTTCTTTTTCAAACAAATCGCGCACTACAGCTTTGCTGGCAACCATACCTGCACACGCGCCCAGTGCCATAAAAAAGCGCAAAATTGCTAAACTCAACACATCATATGCAAATACGCACATTAAACAGGTTACTATATATAGGACAAGTCCGGCAATAAGTGGCTTGCGACGTCCGTACTTATCCATTAACGGCCCATAAGCCAGCTGGCCCAAACCTATTCCTATAAAATACGTGGTGAGTGTAAGACCTATGGTACTCGTATCTACTTTAAAGTCAGATGCTATTTGGTCAAAGGCTGGTAAATAAGCGTCTATAGAAAACGGCCCTATGGCGATTAAGGTTCCCAGAATAAAGATAATTCCTGTTTTGCGGCCCTTGCTTACGGTGTCCTTTTCTACTTTTTTAACTTTCACACTGCAAAAATACCACTATAAACGAGCAGGCTTGTGCAAAACAAGTCGCCTTAACGATTTTTTAAACCTATGCGAAGTCGTATTTTTATACAAAAAATAAAGATGCATATTTTAAATCGCTATAATCTCTTTTTCTGCTTGCTACTAAGCGTGTCTTACACCGCACTTGGACAAGAAAATCAGGAAACTATAAATCCTATTGAACGTATCGCGCTGGTTGCGGGACAACAGTCTTTAGAGGGCATCGCCCAACTGCAATTTACCTTTCAGGTAGAGCGCGATTCAAAAGTGCTTCGTGCGCGCGCATGGACATGGAACTTACAAACACAAGATGTGACCTTAAAAGATGGAGCCACCACGACCACCTATAATAGGAGCCAACCTATGGACAGCCTTCAAACCCTTGCCGACAAAAGTTTCGTCAACGATACTTATTGGCTTTTACCAGAGTATAAGTTTTATACAGACGCAGGCACACAAATTATTACCAAAGAAAAAACCATTGCACCCATCGCTAAGGTACCGCTCAATTTCTTCACGATTATCTATGGTGGTGATGGCGGTTACACACCTGGCGATGCTTATGATGTGTATTATAACGACGACTACGTACTTCAAGAATGGGCGTATCGCGCTGGTAACGGGCCAAATGCTAACCTTCAAAACACCTTTGCAAATCACCAGACTTTCAACGGGCTTACTGTGGCAACGGAACATGTTTTTGCAGATGGCAAGACCAATATCAAACTCACAAACATTGCTGTAACGCGCTAATTATGAATGATTTTAGTTTACAACATGCGCAAGAATTAGACCGGCAGGACTCGCTATCTCGCTTTCGCGAAAGCTTTCACATACCAAAACACAGCAACGGCACAGACAGTATCTACTTATGCGGCAACTCGCTGGGTTTGCAACCGCGACAGACCAAAACCTTTCTTAACCAAGAACTAGATGACTGGGCGAGACTGGGCGTAGAAGGACATTTTCACGCGGCACACCCGTGGATGCCATATCACGAGTTTTTAGCGGAAACTACTGCAAAAATAGTGGGCGCGCGACCGCATGAAGTTGTTATCATGAACACGCTCACGACAAACCTGCATTTAATGATGGTTAGTTTTTACCAACCTAAGGGCAAACGTACGAAAATACTCATAGAGGCAGATGCCTTTCCTAGTGACCGCTATGCGGTAGCATCGCAGGTGCAGTTTCATGGGTATGATGACAAGGAACACATTATCGAGTGGTCGCCACGTGCTGGTGAGCATACTCCTAGAATGGAAGATTTAGAAACCCTACTTAACGAGCATGGCGACGAGATTGCGCTGGTGATGATAGGTGCGGTAAATTATTATACAGGTCAGTTTTTTGATTTAAAAAAAATAACCACCTTAGGTCACGCTGCTGGGGCGATGGTCGGTTTTGACTGCGCACACGGAGCTGGTAATGTAGATTTAAAGCTGCATGACAGCGGTGCAGATTTTGCCGTGTGGTGTACCTATAAGTATATGAACGCTGGCCCGGGAAGCCTTGGTGGTTGTTTTGTACACGAGCGTCACGCAAATAATACAAGCTTGCCGCGCTTTACAGGTTGGTGGGGACACAATAAAGATACCCGTTTTAAAATGCGGGACGATTTTGAACCCATGCCAGGTGCCGAAGGTTGGCAGCTTTCGAACCCACCAATACTTAGTATGGTAGCGGTGAGAGCAAGTTTAGACGTTTTTGCACAGGCTGGTTTTGACAAGCTGCGTGCAAAATCTGTACAGCTTACAAATTATCTAGAGGCACTTGTAAAGAATCTAGAAGGCGACCGCATAACTATAATCACACCCAGCAACCCAGCAGACCGCGGTTGCCAGTTGTCACTAGCCGTTAAAAATGCTGACAAATCATTGTTTGAAGCCATCACCGCAAAAGGCGTGATTGCCGACTGGCGCGAACCAGACGTGATACGTATTGCGCCGGTACCGCTCTATAATAGTTTTGAAGATTGCTGGAGGTTTGTAGAGATACTGAAAAGCGAGATGTGAATAACTATGGCTTCTATTAAACAGATACAGAATCATATAAAAACTGCATGTATTATTGCCTTGAGCGTTTGTGGTTTTTATTTCTTATTTGGCATCAATCATTATGGGTTGAATGTTGTATTTTCAATAGTTCCCATAGCTTTTATAGTAGTCTTCTACGATGCGTTTCTACTCTACAAATCTCAGAAAGGTAACATTAAGAAATCTTTAATATTAATTTGCATTACAATATGCGTTATTATTATTCTATGGTGCGTTTTGGTTTTTTTAAGTTTTTTCCATCTATTAATTAAAGGTGACCTTGAGATTTTAGAGACTATAGGAATAGTAAATTATACTTATTACTTGTTGATGTTTATTATAAATTTCTACATCATGAAGCAATTAACCTCATTATACAAAATGTCTAAATCTAAATGAAAACAACAAATAAACAAACTAAAATACTCATCACAGGCGCTGGACTATGCGGTTCTTTACTTGGACTGCGACTTGCTCAACGAGGTTACCATGTGGACATCTTAGAAAAAAGACCCGACATGCGCAAAGCAACTGTTGACGCTGGTCGTTCCATAAACCTTGCTTTGTCTGACCGTGGACTAGCAGGTTTGAAGTTAGTAGGTCTTGAGGAGAAAGTGCGTGAGTTGTGTATTCCTATGAATGGTCGTTTAATACATGATGTTGAGGGAAATACTTTTGCTTCAAATTACAGCGGCCGCGATGGCGAGTACATAAATTCCATATCGCGCGAAGAGCTTAATAAACTCTTACTTGACGAGGCAGATAAATACGAAGACGTACAAATAGATTTTGACGATGCCGTTACTGCTGTAGACTTAAAAAACACTACCGTAACCTACCGCGATTCTGAATCTGATACAGAAAAGCAATGGAAAGCCGATATCATTTTAGGAACAGACGGCGCAGGGTCGGTCGTGCGTAAAGCCATGCAAAAGCAACGCGACTATCTATTTTCAAACAGCATAGACTGGTTGCCGCATGGTTATAAGGAACTAAGCATTCCGCCTACCGAAGACGGAAAATGGCGCATCGAGAAAAACTTTTTACACATATGGCCACGTGGTGGTTTTATGCTTATCGCGTTACCTAACCTAGACGGTAGTTTCACGCTTACTTTATTCATGCAATATGACGGTGATGGACCAGCGTTTAACAAGATAAAAACAGATAAAGAAATAAGAGATTTCTTCACGACATACTTTAAAGACGTGATGGAACACATTCCAGACCTTGTGGAGCAATATCATACGAATCCTGCGCCGCCGCTAGGAACAGTGCGCTGCTCCCCATGGACTGCGTATGGTACCAGCCTGATTCTTGGCGACGCTGCACATGCGATTGTTCCTTTTTATGGACAAGGCATGAACGCCAGTTTTGAAGACGTAGTCGTTTTAGACAACATGCTGGACAAACACGACCTTTGGGAAGATGCATTCAAGGCATTTTCTACCGCCAGAAAACCAGACGCAAATGCCATTGCTGACCTCGCTTTAGACAATTTTGTAGAAATGCGAGACAGCGTTGCAAACCCTAACTTTCAGTTGAAAAGGCAAATAGAGATGCGTTTAGAGGCCGCTTTCGCGAAAGCGGAATATCAATCAAAATACTCACTCGTCACATTCCCAGCTGATGGAATAAGCTATCAGCAAGCGATGCTACAAGGTCGTGCACAAGACAAAGCTATTTTGTGGCTACTGGAAAACGAGAAGATTAAAGTAGAAGACGACTTAGATGATTTACTAAGCGCCATAAAGGAAAAGACAAACGAGGTTCTTTGGTTGCGAGGATAATTTTTTAAATAGATGTAGCCAACCTAACAGGTCTTCGAGACCTGTGAGGTTTGGCGGTTAAAAATCTATATATTTATACCATGTCAAAACTAGAGGCAGGCAAAACCTATCATATATACAATCAAGGAAATAGCAAGGAATCCTTGTTTAAGGAAGCGGGAAACTACCCTTATTTTTTAAGCAAGGTTGAAAAATATTTCACACCTTTCTTCGACTTGTATGCCTACTGTCTTCTAAACAACCACTTCCATATCGTGCTCAAGATGAAAGACGATGTGGATAATCACAAAGCCACGCTCGCAATTTCTAATTGCTTTAATGCCTACGCCAAAGCAATTAACAAAAAATATGACAGAACAGGCAGCTTGTTCAGAGACCGTTTTAGAAGAAAAATTATCGATAACGATGAATATCTCAGAACTGTGATTGCTTATGTGAGTGCAAATGGAGTTCATCATGGTTTTAAAGAAACCATCATAGAGTGGCCGTGGAGTTCCTTTCACGACATCGCAAGCGATACAGATACATTTCTAGATAAAGAGTTTGTCATAAAACTATTTAACGGAAAGGAAAACTACATCAAATCCACATCTCAAAAAGACGTAACTTTAGAAGAATTAGAATAATAAATAAGCCAACCTCACAGGTCTTGGAGACCTTTGAGGTTTATATATAAAAAATTATGAGCGTACTAAAAGACAAAGCAAGACCACGAGGTAAATATCCACACATAAAACGTGTGGGCGATTTCCTATTTGTATCGGGAACCCGCAGCCGCACGTAATTTTTCGTAATCCAATCACGAATTTATCAAAGTCACCTTTCCATATTCCGTTATAGACACCAACAACATCTACAGTCCTTTTGCATGCTAAATGTGGTGGGCTCTTAATAAAACAATCAGAAGCAAAATATTTACCTCTCTCCTGAAAGAAGCCACTGCATATAGTAATA
>JANQTO010000468.1 GCA_030731685.1 Nonlabens sp. | reverse complement strand
CTAAATCGTGCGCGTCTTTGAAAAGACCTTTTGTTTGAAGTTCTAGCTTGTCGCCTGGCTTGCTTCCTACGAACGCTTTAAGGTTGTTTTTACCGTCTAATTTCTCTACATTAAAAGTAGCATCGGCATTAATACCTGCATCGTCGTTTCTAAAAACACCAGTTACTTGGTCACCAGCGGCAACTTCTTTCTTGCTTACGAGTTTGCCGTATTGTAGTCTTATACGGTCTATTTGCTCGTTGATTGTTTTATCGTCTGCCTTAATGGTGTATGACGTGATGTCTTTTTTACCTTTAACGTCTACGTCAAATTCTGGTGCGATACCTAGGGAGAATTCAAAGTTAAAATCGTCTCCTTCCCAGTTAATGTTCTCTTGCTTTTCTGGTAAAGGGTTGCCTAGCAAGTTGAGTTTTTCGGAAGCAATATAGTCATTCAGTTGTTTTTGAATGAGTTTATTTATTTCTTCAATGACTAGTGGTGTACGATACTTTTTGTTGATTAAGCTTGCTGGAACATGACCTTTTCTAAATCCTGGTATGGTAGCAGTCTTACGGTATGTTGCAAGTTGCTTATCTACTGTTTCTATATAATCTGCTTTTTCTATGTGCAGGTTGAGTGTCGCGTTAAGTGCGTCTATGTCAGTGCGCTTGATATTCATTTATATCTTTTAAAATTCATTATTTTGGGCTGCAAAATTACTCTTTATTTGCATGTAATCAAAGCTATTAGTATTTCCTTATGAATCGCCGCGGTCTACCATTTTAGCGATAATGGATCTTCCTATAGCTAGTAACAGAGAAAACACAAGCGTCCACCAAAACGAGGTCACTTCAAAGCCTGAAATCATAGCGTCAGCGATATAAATGATGAGCACATTAATAACTAGTAGAAATAAGCCTAGTGTAACCACTGTGATAGGCAGTGTGAGTATGACTAAAATAGGACGCACGATAAAGTTGAGCAGCGATAGTGCTAAGGCTACGAGTATGGCGGTACCATAACCATCAGTAGTAACACCTGGCAATACTTGTGAAAGCGCTACAACAATAAGTGCGGTGAGTAATAATTTAATGATGAATTTCATAGGATGAATTTGAGGTAAAAATAAAAAAATCTGCTAGTGCAAAAGCATCTAGCAGATTCTTAGTTGAATTTGGATTATGATATATTAGTTAGTAACTCGGTCACTAATCATGATAGAACGGTATGTTCCTATATCTACCTTAGGTAGCGTAGAACCGTACTTAGCATTTACTGCATCTATTATAAGGTTAGAAACTAAAGCATAACCACGTGGTGTAGGGTGCACTCCATCTAGTGAGAAACCACCACCAGTAGCATATGTAGAAGTTACAACGCCACCGTTAAAGGCTATACCACCATTTGCTACTTGAGCAAGTGCAGCTTTAGCGTCTACAAAAGCAAGGTCGTTTGCACTTGCAAGCGCTTGAATCGTCGCATTATATCTAGCTTGTGCTGCAGTTACAAGCGCCTGCTCACGTGCTGTTAAAACATTACCGTCAGCAAGTGGAACTGCTACTCCTATTACAGATGCTGGATTAGAAGGGTCAGCGAGTGTACCTAAGATTCCTGCTGTTGGGAACGTAATGAGGTCAGCTGCTGTAGCTTGACGTAATTTTGGAAGAAAAGTTCCAGGAACCGCTGGATTAGGTAAGTTTGTTAGAAACTTGTCTAATATCACTACTGCATTTTGTCCAGCAGTAAAGTTTATAGTTCTTGCTGCACGCTCAGCAGCGGTAATCGCACCACCTTGCTGGTATAGCGCCATAGCACCGTTGTATTGTGCATAGCTGCTGTTTACAAAAGTTGCTGTAGGCGCATCTAAAGGAATAGCGTTGAATGGAACCGTTGTAAAGAAAGGGATAGAAGTTACGTCTGGTAAGTTAACTAGAGCGCCTTTTGCACCATTTGCAGTTAAAGCTTGTACTTGTGCTGTATAAGATGCTTCAAATACGTTAGGGTCAGTAATATCATTTGCCCCATAAGTTGCTGGGTTAATGTTGCCCAATTGATCAACACCTACACCACCTGAAGTTGCATAAGCTAGAATATCATTATTACCTATCCATAGCGTGAAGAATGTTCCGTTTGCAGCTGC
>JANQTO010000467.1 GCA_030731685.1 Nonlabens sp. | reverse complement strand
TTTAGAATCTATGAAAGCATACGATATTGCCATCGTTGGTATTGAAGCGACAGGCGAGAGTTACTATCTCAACATAGAAACAACAGCAAGCATGGAAAAATTTGCTGAGGCCATGGCAGCTCAAAAAGAGCGTTTGCTGCAGTACATGAACGACAACCACTTAGTTATGTCGGGCAAACCAGTCGTTTTTTATGACAAAGTAGATTATGAGTACAACTCTATCGTATTTAGGGTTGCGGTTCCAGTGCCCGTTTGTCCTAACCAAGACCCTTCAAATCCTGAAATAACCTGTAGCTACAAACCTGCAAGTGACGACGTGGTTGTATTGCTTACTGGTGATTACTCGCATTTAAGCGAAGCACTTGAAAAAGCAGAGCGCTATGTTATCGATGAGAAGTTAGATAAATCGGGGCTTGCTACCTATGAAATTTACATGAATGACGCCTCAAAAGAAAATAATCCGGCAATGTATAAAACCGAAATTCATATACCTGTGAAACAAGTTATCGTCTATGAGTAAACAATTATTACTCATTTTTTTAGGTGGTGGATTGGGTAGTTGTTTACGCTTTTTGTTTTCTATATGGGTGAATACAAACCAAATCAAATGGCTGCCTACGTTACTTGTTAATAGCTTGGGGTGTTTGCTGTTAGGCATATTTGTAGCGTTATTACATAAAGACCAGCTCAACCCTGCGACATATGCTTTATTAGGTATAGGCTTTTGCGGTGGTCTCACTACTTTTTCTACCTTTTCGTTAGACTTGTTCCAATTAATACGTAACGGTGAGCACATGGCTGCCTTCACTTACGTAATGGCGACGCTTGTACTGGGATATGCCTGTTTATTTGCGGCTTACTCTTTCACAAAGCAGTGGATATAGTGAGCGGTTTAATTACGCTTTCGCGAAAGCGTTCAAAAAACAACCACTATCTAAAACCAAGAGCATAAAGACATTCTAATAGACTATAAGCTTTTCTACCTTTTTCCCTTTATCACTTTGCACAACTACAAAGTATATACCACTTGCAAGTCCTGACAAAGAAACACGTTCACTACTTATATTACCTGTTAATTGTGTTTGATTCAACACGCTACCGTTCATATTAGTAACCTGTATACTTCTCAAGGAACTTGACGATTGCACTTGAATAAATTCACGTGCAGGGTTTGGGTATACTGAAATAGTCGCATCAGTAGTGTCATTCACACTTGCTGTAGATTGCACCGTAACTGTTTCAGTATTTGTAACGATTGGCGCATTGTAGTCAAAAAATATTTGTGCGGTATTATCAAAAGTATCACCAACGTTAAGCGTACTTAACGTTTTGATTTTGAATAATATATACCCATCGTTTGTCGCATCATTAAAGTCTAGATTGATGTCTTCAAAGATAAATTCCACTTCATTATTTTCGTTAAAATTTGTGTAATACGAGTGACTTGCATCGAGCGGCAAGAGCGTTGTAATGTCAAATTGATTACTGTTAATCTGGTCTGTAATAACCACATTCACTGCACTGGCAGTACCCATATTTTCAAATCGTATCAAGTAGTGCACATAATCGCCTACCATACTCGGTTCAATCGTTTCACCTTCTAAACAGGTTTTATCATTAGGGTCGTAGGAATTTACAACGCGTTGTTTTAAAGTCATGACATTGTCAAGAGGCAACACATCCGTTCCGGTAACATTTACCGTTCCGGTAAAAAACAACACCTCGCCACCTAGTAGTGGTATAGGTGCAGCGGTAGGCGTGTTCATCGACATTGTAAACAAAAATTCCTCGCTGTTGAAAGGCGCTATATTTGTGTAATTCCATGTCAACCTAGTAGCAGGAGCAGTAACCGCTGCCGGCGTGGTGCTTGCAACACTCATATACTCGGCGGGAAAGTCTAGGGTTACCGTGCCGCTTGAAACTTGATTGCCTTTATTTTTTATAATCGCTTTATAGTTCACATCAAATCCAGGTCGGGCAAGCTGTAATGGTATTACTACAATCTCTAAATCTTCGTGAACGCCATTAGGCATGACACAAAAATCTTCTATCGCCGGGCTAGGTTGCGCTGGAAAATCTATCACAACACTAGAAGGCGTGAATGTCCAATACGAAGGATTT
>JANQTO010000466.1 GCA_030731685.1 Nonlabens sp. | reverse complement strand
AGCCTTATTGATTATATGTATCAGTGCTTCATTAACATAAAAATCAATCATAAGACTCAGAACAGGAATAATTGCTCTTCCATAGGCTTGGGCTCGCATAGCTACGCTTCCCAGCACGATTCTTATTGCCATTTCATGACAAAATCTTCTGCTAGATAATTAGATAATTCTTTTGGTTTAATAAAAACATCAGAATCTAAAAAACTACGTACTATTTTCTTTGCTACTACTGACATTGATATTTATAGTTATAATTAGCTATGAATCAAGCATCACCTGCTTGTTCTTCTTTTAATTTAATATTTAAAGATTTCAACATTTTGGGAAGGTTTTTTACGGCTGCCGCTTCTCTATATTTTATTCTAAAATCTTCGGCTGGCGCGCCATAATATCTTTTATTACCTTCCATATCCTTACTAACACCAGACTTTGCGAGGAAAATCGCTTTAGCTCCTATAGTCACACCACTGGTGATGCCTACTTGTCCCCATATGGTGACCTCATCTTCAATGACCACACAACCTGCAACGGCCGTTTGGCTAGCAATTAGAACATGTTTACCTAAAACGCTATCGTGACCTATGTGAACCTGCGTGTCAAGTTTAGACCCATAACCTATGGTTGTGTCGCCTGTTACTCCTCTATCAATAGTACAGCTGGCACCTAGCTCCACATTATCTTCAATAACCACACGGCCTGTACTTAAAAGCTTATCATAACCTTCTGGCCTGCGCTTAAAATAGAATGCATCACCACCCAGAACGGTGTTTGCATTAATAATAACGTTATTGCCTACGATGCACCGGTCTCCTATGGAAACATTTGCGTGAATGGTACAGTTATCACCTATCACGACATCATTTCCTAAACTGGCTGTAGGATGCACCTGGCTATTCTTTCCTATTTGGGCTTGTTGAAATTCCGCTTTCGCGAAAGCGTAATCAGGACAGAAATGACGTGCAATTTTATTGAAATCACGGAAAGGATCATCGCTCACAAGCAACGCCTTACCATCTGGACAATCTACCTTTTTATTAATCAAGATAATGGTAGCAGCACTCTCAAGCGCTTTATCATAATATTTAGGATGGTCCACAAAGACGATATCACCTGGAGTGACTACATGTATTTCGTTCATTCCCAAAACTGGGAAATGTGCCGGTCCAACAAACTCGCAGTTAATTATAGCTGCGATATCCTCAAGTTTTTGTGCGTCCCTAAATGTCATTTATTCTTTAACGCGCTCATGATAAGCACCTTTTTCGGTATCAATTCTAATCTTGTCACCTTCGTTAATAAATAGCGGTACGTTAACGCGCGCGCCGGTTTCAACTACTGCCGGTTTTGTAGCATTAGTGGCTGTGTTTCCCTTAACTCCAGGCTCTGCAGATGTTACTTCTAATACCACATATTGCGGCATATCCACAGAAAGTGGTGCGTTATCCTCTGTGTTAATTTGCACCTTTACAATCTCACCTTCTTTCAAAAGGTCAGCGGCATCGAGTGATGTTTCTGGAAGAATGATTTGCGAATAATCCTCGGTATTCATGAAGTGGTAGTCTTCATTTTCTTTGTAAAGAAATTGAAAAGCATGTGTTTCTACACGTATCTCGTCAATCTTATGCCCTGCTGAAAAGGTGTTGTCTATGACCTTACCTGTGGTAACGCTTTTTAGTTTAGTTCTTACAAACGCAGGTCCTTTACCTGGTTTTACGTGAAGAAACTCTATGATTTTAAAAATATCGTGACTATAACGTATGCATAATCCTTTTCTAATGTCGCTTGTACTTGCCATAATTTTTTAATTGCTACCCATGTATCCTCTCATGATACCTCTTTTGGAGTTTTTGATAAATTCTATTATTTCGTCTCTTTCTGTTGTTGCGCTCATTTCTGCCTCAATTATTTGAACAGCCTGCGACACATTGTAGTTTTGCTGATATAAAATGCGATAAATATCTTGTATCTCTCTTATTTTTTCTAGTTCAAAACCACGTCTACGCAATCCTACAGAGTTGATTCCTACATAGCTTAACGGTTCACGACCAGCTTTCACAAAAGGCGGTACATCTTTACGTACTAGCGAACCGCCTGTCACAAATGCATGACTACCTATCTGGCAGAACTGTTGTACA
>JANQTO010000465.1 GCA_030731685.1 Nonlabens sp. | reverse complement strand
ATTAATTGCAGTGACATTCTGAACCTTATCCATAATCCATGAACCAGGCGAGGCGAGTTGCTTGTCCTGCAATCGCTCTAAGGAATATTTGATGTCGCTTGCAGTCATATTGCGTACGGGAATTGCTTTGCGAGCGTTGGCATCCATGTCGGGACTATGCCCAAATGAAACATCTGCTCTAAGATAAAATGTATATTCGAGAGCATCTGGCGAAACCGTCCAGTCTATAGCAAGGTCAGGAACGACCTCTAGGTTTTTATCCAGTTTTACAAGCCCATTATAAAGCAGGTTGCAAACCCAAATATTGCGCTGGTCTTTTGCAAAAGCTGGGTCTAGACTTGTAACATTTGTATGCTCATTATAGCGGAAAACGTTCATATCGTTTTTCTCGGTTTTACGTTCCGTGCATGCGCACAGAAGTACTAAAAAGCTTACAATAATTCCCTTTTTCATGGATGGAACTGGTTTGAAGTTGTAAAAGTACGTAAAACAAGTAAGGCTTCGAATTGTGCGTTTATGTTTAAGGTGTCTAGTATCAAAATGCACACGTAAAGTCTGACAAGCCACAAACACGCAAACAACCACATACTTTCTTTATCTTTGCAGCCTTATTTATAGACCTATGTCCGTAACGCAAACGCCCAAATCAGTTGCTTTTTATACACTCGGTTGCAAGCTCAATTTCAGTGAGACATCAACCATTGCGCGTGATTTTGAAACGCAAGGTTTTGAGCGCGTAGAATTTGAAGACCGAGCCGATATCTACGTCATAAACACCTGTAGTGTTACTGAAAATGCAGACAAGCGCTTTAAAAGCATTGTAAGGAAAGCGCAAAAGCTTAACGAAAACGCATTCACCATAGCCGTGGGTTGTTATGCGCAACTAAAACCTGAAGAACTCGCAGCAGTTGACGGCGTTGATTTGGTTTTAGGAGCAACAGAAAAATTTAAGATTACAGACTATATCAATCAGCTTAGTAAAGACACGCCTACACAAATACATTCCTGTGAAATAGATGAAGCCGACTTCTACGTAGGTTCCTATTCCATAGGCGACCGTACTAGGGCTTTTCTTAAGGTTCAGGATGGTTGTGATTATAAATGCACCTATTGCACGATACCGTTAGCTCGTGGTATTTCTCGTAGTGATACACTTCAAAATGTATTGGACAACGCTAAGACGATTAGCGAGCAAGGCATCAAGGAAATTGTACTCACTGGAGTTAATATAGGAGATTATGGAAAGGGAGAATTTGGCAATAAGCGCCATGAACATACCTTTTTAGACCTTGTAAAAGCATTAGATACCGTGCAGGGCATCGAACGTTTACGTATATCGAGCATAGAACCCAATCTGTTGAAAAACGAAACTATTCAATTTGTTTCTCAGGCAAATGCCTTTGTTCCCCATTTTCATATTCCACTGCAGTCTGGTAATAACGAGTTATTAGGCAAAATGAAACGCCGTTATAATCGGGAGCTTTATGTGGATAGGGTAGCGGCTATAAAAACACAAATGCCAGATTGTTGTATAGGAGTCGATGTCATCGTAGGTTTCCCTGGCGAGACTGATGCTCACTTTCTAGACACTTATAATTTCCTTACGGGACTTGACATATCGTATTTGCACGTTTTCACCTATTCAGAGCGCGATAATACCGAAGCTGCAATAATGGAAGATGTAGTTCCGCAAAATGTCCGTAACAAGCGTTCTAAAATGTTGCGTGGACTTTCTGTTAAAAAAAGGCGTGCGTTTTATGAATCTCAACTAGGGAATACAAAAACGGTTCTTTGGGAAGCCGAAAATAAAGAAGGCTTCATTCATGGCTTTACCGAGAACTATGTTAAGGTGAAAACGTATTGGAATCCGCTACTGGTGAACGAATTACAACTAGTAAAACTGCTAGAAATAGATGAAGACGGCACCGTGCGCGTAGAAATTGTTTCAGAAAATGCCAGCAGATTTGCAGAAAAAACAGTTCATTCTGAGCAACTTAACTAATGATGTTTGTTTTCGTAAAAATAAAGTTTCAGACTTATTAAAATACTAGTATATTTGCAACCGCTTAGAAATATTTAGGCAATAGGGCTCTTAGCTCAGCTGGATAGAGCACCTCCCTTCTAAGGAGGCGGTCAAAGG
>JANQTO010000464.1:6146-10236 GCA_030731685.1 Nonlabens sp. | reverse complement strand
TTGCACGCCTAAATCCTTAAAAATAACTGCTAACTTACTATCGCCCTGCAACGATTTTTCATGATAATGACTCAGTTCCATTTCAAAACCTGGCTGTTGCAACGCCGTCCAGCTATACCAGTAACCAGCACTACTCCAGTCTGACTCTACCGTTACTTTCTGTGCTTGCAGCGTTTCACTTGGCTTCACTGTAATTATTTCTGTAGTTGACTGCGCATCGATTTCCCATCGTGTAGCGATGCCCATCTGAGCTAGCATGCTAACCGTCATTTCTAGGTACGGCCTTGATGTGAGCGTTCCCTTTAAACGCAGTACTAAACCGTACTCAAAAATATGGGCTACAAGCAACAATGCTGTTAAAAACTGGCTGGACACACTAGCGTCTATAGCCAGATCACCACCTGCTATTTTTTTGCCTATAATCCTTAATGGCGGGAAACCTGTTTCGCCTTCATAATGCACACTAGCACCTAAACTATTGAGCGCATCTACGAGAATGCCTATGGGTCTTTCTTTCATGCGATCGCTGCCGGTAAGCGTAATTTCAATGCCTTCTTGAGTTGCAAAATAAGCAGTACCAAAACGCATGGCAGTACCCGCGTGGCCTATATCTAAAGTAGCGTCCTTGCTCTCTAAAACTTTAGCTAGGTAGCGGCTATCGTCACTGTCTGACGCATTTTCTATAGTTAGATTTGGGTAGAGCGCTTTTAAAATTAGTAATCTATTGGTTTCACTTTTTGAACCTGTTATTCTCAAATGAACGTTTTTTGCGTCTATAACAGGTGGTTTACAAATTAAGTCCATTTTCCGTTATTTGAGCTTCTCATTATTATGGTGCCTGTCATGATCACGCTCTGTTTTAATTTCAAGCTTTTTATTGAAAGACGCCTCTAGGTCAGTACCGGTCTGGTTTGCTAGACATAGCACTACAAAAAGCACATCGGCAAGCTCCTCGCCTAGGTCTTTATTTTTATCACTTTCTTTCTCACTTTGCTCACCATAGCGTCTTGCGATTATGCGAGCAACCTCACCGACTTCTTCCGTAAGCTGCGCCATGTTTGTAAGCTCATTAAAATAACGCACACCGTGGTTTTTTATCCAGGCGTCTACTTGTTCTTGGGATTGTTTTAGGGACATGTTATTGTTATGTAGTTATGCTTTCTTTAGAACAATTTTCTCAGCTTCTTTGTCAATCATTGCAGTAAAAAATTCTTTAAACAATTTATAGTCCTGTGGCACAATGACGTATTGAGAAATGTCAAAAGAAATATTCAAGTGTATCATATCATCTCTTTGCTCAATGAGATAAGCGTACGCCCCTTGAGTGTTGTTGAAGGTGGATTTCAAACTTTTTGGCAGGGATTCCACAACGTATCCTTTAGGTATTTTAATGTTGATGATAGACTTAGAAGATAGGGGATAATTCAAATCAACAGGTAACGTGCGTTCATCAAGTTTAAATGGATTTTCTCCCGTTGATTCGTGGAACAACGGTGCTATATAAAGCTTGTTTCCTATTTGCTCAACACCGTCTTCATAGGCAAAGCTGTAGGTATAGCCTAATGGTGCGAGTGGATTGTCCATTGCCTTAAACTCAAGGTTTGAGACTTCTAATCCAGGTTCATTTTCGGTAATGACCTCGTAATACCTGTCGTCGTCTAAATTCTTCAGCTGTCCACGCATTCTATAAGCAAGATAATCCGTACGACGTTTTTGAGATTTTGCCGTTATAGAATTGTCTTCATTAATTATCACATCCATGACTGTTAGCTCCTTAGACGCCGAAGTTGGCATCAAGTCTGTCCAATTAGAGGATTGACTATCCTTTATTACGCGTCCTTGCCAGTTCAATGCCCTAACAGGTAAAAGATTTGGCGCATTAAATTTTTCTGTCGCATCTAATAGAAACTTCTTTCCAGACGGCATTCTAGCCTCAACGACAACGTAGTCAAATCCATTTAATGTGGGAAATAATGGCATTCCATTATTTTTTGAACTTACTAACACTGGATTAGCGTCAAGCCCTAAACTACGTAGCATAGCTGTTAGCAGCAAGTTAATATCTGCCACGTTACCGCTTCCCGCTTTGTAAATACTTTTGAGGTCGTCACTGGCATATTTCCCATATCTGTTGTTCCAAATCACTTTAGAGCGTAGAAAATTCATCACATCTTGCAATTGATCTTGTTCAGTAAAACCTGTGCGCGTTATGGTCGCAAGATCATCTTCAAAATATTTAGTTTGACGGAGCTGCTTTCCAAATCGGTCGCTTTCATAGATGGTTTTACAAACATCTTCCCAAGACAAGGTAAACGATTTATAATCTCCAGAATTGTAGCGCACGGCTGCAAGCTCTAAGACCATTTTTGCCCTATATAAATCTACATCACCCGCCATAGGTTCTTTAACAAGGGCAGGAACATCTTTTTTGACAAAAGAAACAGAACTTGTATCACCGCTAAACTGCTTTCCAGAACTTGAATTACTCAAATCTATTAAATAGCTTGACCGTGGGTTGAGCATTGTGCTGTACGTAAAATTAGGTAAAGGTTCAAAGGCTATGTCAATTTGATTTACAGGGACGTCTTCTTGAATAATAATATCGTCCACTTCAAAAAATGGAGATGCAACGGTATACTCAAATTCAATTATTGAACCTATTTGTACGTTAGGCAAAACAAAAGATTTTCTAGACCATACCTCGTTTATCTCCTCCTCAAAAACAGCATCGCTCTTTAGCTTATCCTTTTTAAGTTCTCCATCAACAAGGTTATAGGTGTACCCCTTAATAGACTTCATTCGTTCTCTTTTAGAAGCACTTTCGTTATACACTCTTAGTTTATGCGTTGCATAGCGCAACCCTTCTTCATTTTTTATAAGAATACGATTCTGAACAATACGCAGCTGTTCCCCTGTAGGAGTAAACATTACATGCAGTTTTTTGTATAAAAATATCGCGTCTGGATTATCTTCCAGCGGGGATACTGCCTGAAAATCAGAAATAGCCACATTGTCCAATTTCACTTTTTGCGCGGTAGCATGGGTGACTCCACACGCAATTAATAATGCTAAATAAAAACTTCTCATATTTTTAACTTTTAATAATTACCACTTTTGACTTGTCTGCTTTTGCCACTTCTATTTGAAAATTGCGGAATTCTTCAAATTGCTCCTTAGAATATGTTCCTTTTTTAATGAGAAAATTTCTTGAAACTTGCAAAGCACCGTTGGCATCTTTAGTTACTTTCAATTCATAATTCCCAAACTCAGAATTTATAATGATTGGTTCAGGAGATGCATCTATTTGAAAGCCGTTTGGCAAATTGATTGCATAGGTATCAACATCATTATAACCTCGAGATATTTCAAAACCTTGCAATCTGTTTTCAGATTTCTCTGGAAAATTAGTGTCCCTATTAAATATGACTGGCTGAAACAAAAGCATATTGCCAGATTTAGAGGCATATTTAGTCGTTGCCAGAGTTAGCTTCTCTTTTACTAAAATTTGCGTTCTGTCTCGTTCATATTCTACAAGATCAACCCTTAAGTCATTAATGTAGCTCCAGCGACGCTTATAACTAGCGATGCGTTCCTTACTTGACATGCTTTCTAAGTCTTCTCTAAAAGTGTATTGATATCCTGCAGATTCCATTTCAAAAGCTGCGGTCATATCTCCATTTTCATTCAAATCTACAGTTGCTTTTGTAGTTTGCGTGTTTGAAGCGGCGGGATAACTTGTGGTGTGTTTGATTATGCCGCCGTTATTCGTAACGACAAGTGCGTCTCTATCATCAGTGAAACCAGCTATGAATCCAAAAGGACTATTTTTACTTGTACATTCTAACCAAACGTCTTCCTTACCGTCTAAATTGGGCAAGTGTAGAATTACATGGTTGCCTTGAGTAGAAGAAAAATCCTTATCAATGTCCCTCAGTTTAGAGCCACCAAAAATAACCGCGTATTGAGAATTCACACCTACTTCTTCTAGAAGTGCATGTGTATAATTAGACAAGCCTTTACAGTCGCCGTAGGCAGTTTTATGTACACTTGCAGCATCAATGGGTTTCCAGCCGCCTATACCTACTTGAAC
>JANQTO010000464.1:3981-6046 GCA_030731685.1 Nonlabens sp. | reverse complement strand
TTTCTAAACTTTGTCTATAAGCACTTATAGGTGTCCATGTAGGTAAAAATGCAGTTGATTTAAGCAATACCTCTGAAGTAAATTGAAAAGTCAACGGGTATTTTAGTGGAAAATACTCTAGTGCAAGTGCTCTGTCGTCTTGATACAGTGTTCCACCGTCAACAGCACTTATATCCTTAAAATCACCTTTTTTAATACGTTCTAATTTATTTCCTAACGCATCATAAATGATGACTTCTAGCTCTTTGACTTGCCTATTTTTATTGTAATATTCCACGGCATTTAAATCACTAATACCGCTTTCATTATAAACCGTAACAAGTTTTTCTGTCCTGATAAATACTCGATCTTCTGCTTCTACGGTTACCAGTATATCGTAATTTCTTATAACAGCATCTGTTTTAAGTGATAGTTCTTGAGGAATGGACGATACTGACTTGGATAAGTCTTGCTGTGCAAAAGCCAAAAATGAAAACAGTATGCACAACGTAGTTGTAATAACTTTCATAAGCTGGAAAAATAATAAATTAATTCATTTAAACAATAAAAACAATGCTTTCATTATGACTGGAATAGCCTGACTCTATTCAATAGTAAAATACAACTAACTTTTACTCTTTATTCTTACTATCAACAACAATCGTAACTGGGCCATCATTTACAAGCGATACCTGCATGTCTGCCCCAAAAATTCCTGAGGGTATTTCTTTATTTAGCTTTCGCGAAAGCGAACTCAAAAAAGCTTCATACAAAGGAATGGCTGTTTCTGGTCGAGCGGCAGCGGTAAAACCCGGGCGATTGCCTTTTTTAGTCGTGGCAAATAGGGTAAACTGCGATATTACGAGTGCCTCGCCTGCGGTATCTTGAATGCTCAGATTCATTTTACCATCGTGGTCATTAAAAATGCGCATTCCAGTGATTTTACTTACGAGCCAATCAATATCTACTTGTGTATCTTCATGAGTGATGCCCAGCAAAACAAGTAAGCCACCGTTTATGGAAGCATGCACGTTGCCATTTATAGAAACGCTTGCGCTGGTAACTCGCTGTAAGACTACTCTCATTCTACGGCATATTTATCGGCACGGTATTGCTCGTCGTCGCCCTGTACGATTTTCACATAGCTTTCATAACGGCTTAGTGCCATGTCGCCGTCTTCTACTGCTTGTTTTACAGCACATTTAGGCTCTTCTATGTGCAGGCAATTATGAAATTTACAATACGTTTTACGTTCATAGATTTCTGGGAAATAGTTTCCTATTTCTTCTTTTTCCATATCGACAACACCAAATCCTTTTATACCCGGCGTATCTATGAGCCTCGCTCCAAAATCAAGCTCAAACATCTCGGCAAACGTAGTGGTGTGCTGCCCTTGTTTGTGCTGGTCTGAAATAGCTTTGGTCTTTAATTCCAGCCCTGGTTGCACGGCATTTGCAAGCGTACTTTTGCCTGCGCCGCTATGACCGGCAAACATGCTCGTTTTATCTTGCATTTTTTGTTTTACATCATCTATATTCTTACCCGTTTGCGCACTTATAGCGATGCAATCGTAACCTATAGATTTGTACAAACTCATGAGATAGCGCACCTGGTCCAGCACAGTCATGGCGGTCATTTCTTCACCAGTTTCTGGGTCTATGAATGCTTCCGTTTGGGTGTCATCATAGGTATCAACTTTATTAAATGTAAGCACTACCGGAATATGATAAGCACTAGCAGTAACCAAAAATCTATCAATAAAAGACGTAAACGTAGGCGGATTATCCAGCGTTATGAGCAAAAAAACCTGATCTACGTTTGCAGCAATAATGTGTGTTTGTTTTGATAAATTCACACTTTTACGCACGATATAATTCTCACGTTCGTGAATCACATTGATAATGCCTATCTCTTCATCACCCTTTTTTTCAATCTCAAAATCTACACGGTCGCCTACGGCTATGGGGTTTGTGCTCTTAATGCCCTGTAAACGGAATTTCCCCTTAATACGGCACGAGTACATTTTTCCATCGGTGCCTTTTACTTCGTACCAGCTTCCTGTAGATCTATAAACGGTTCCTGTCAT
>JANQTO010000464.1:0-3881 GCA_030731685.1 Nonlabens sp. | reverse complement strand
TGGTGATTGATAGATTCTTGATGTATGGCTTTGAATATTTTAATGATAAACTCATCACTTAGTCCTTTATCCTGACCTTGCAACACCATTTTACCCAAAATTTCATTCCATCTAGTACTTTGCAAAACGGCCACATTGTGTTCCCCTTTAAGCGCGCCTATCTGGTCCGCAATTTTCATACGGTTTCCAAGCTGGTCTATGAGCCTGCCGTCTATATCGTCTATTTGCATGCGCAGTTTTGCGAGGTCACTTATATAATCTGGTTCTGATACATTTCTTTTGCGTATTCTCAAATCTTCCATGATTTGAACAAGACGAGCAGGTGTCACTTGTTGTGCCGCATCACTCCACGCATTATCTGGGTCTGTGTGCGTTTCTATCATCAAACCGTCAAAGTTTAAATCCAGCGCTGTTTGTGAAACGTCAAAAATCATGTCACGCTTGCCCGTAATATGCGATGGGTCATTTATTAACGGCAAGTCTGGAAACTTAGACTGGAGTTCAATGGCGATTTGCCACTCTGGTATATTGCGGTACTTAGACTTCTCATAGGTAGAAAAACCGCGGTGTATCACACCCAGTTTTTTAATATCGGCCTCGTGCAGGCGTTCTATGGCACCTAACCACAAAGACAGGTCTGGGTTTACTGGGTTTTTAACCAGCACTACTTTATCTGTGCCTTTTAGGGCATCGGCAATTTCTTGAACTATAAATGGGCTTACGGTGGAGCGTGCACCTATCCATAATAAATCAATATCATGCTCTAGCGCTAGCTCTACGTGGTTGCGATTTGCAACTTCGGTAGCTGTTTTAAGTCCGGTTTCTTCTTTGACGCGTTTCAACCATTTCAAGCCGAGTGCACCTACACCTTCAAAATTTCCTGGTCTGGTGCGTGGTTTCCATATTCCAGCGCGGTAGTAGGACACGTCAGTATCCTTAAGCTCGTGCGCTATTTTCATAACTTGCTCTTCGGTCTCGGCACTGCATGGTCCAGCGATAACTAGTGGGTGCTCTAATTTAAGGTCGTCTAACCAGGTTCTAAATTCTTTTTTATTTTCCATTTTGGATTCCTTTTAGTATCGTTTTTATTCTATTTGTTTGTTCCATATCTTGAAATATGGCGGTATGATTGTCGTTTTGTACGCTTTCGCGAAAGCGTGATAGGTTCTCAATGTATCCATCTAAACTTGCTAGCACGTGTTTCTTATTTTGTGCAAAGATAGGCGTCCACATGGCAGGTGAGCTTTTTGCAAGGCGCACGGTACTTTCAAAACCACTGCCCGCAAGGTCAAAGATATCGCGCTCGTTTTCTTCTTCTTGAATGACGGTTTTTCCCAACATAAAACTGGATATGTGCGATAAATGCGAGACGTAAGCGATGTGCCTGTCGTGCGATGATGGTGTCATGTATCGCAGGCGCATTCCTAATAAATCTATAATCTTCACGGCCTGCTCCATGATTGCAGCAGACGTTTTTTCCTGCTCACAAACAATCATGGTTTTAGTAGCAAAAAGACCAGGAAGCGCAGCGTCTGGACCGGAAAATTCGGTTCCTGCAATGGGGTGAGCTGCTAGAAATTGGGCTCTGTTTTTGTGATTTTCAACAGTTTTACAAATAAGTTCTTTTGTGGAACCTACATCCATAACCAGCGTTTTATCTGTAACAATATCGAGCACTTGAGGCAAAACTTCTAGGGTCGCGTCTACGGGCACGGCTATTATGACGAGGTCCATTGCAGCCGCATCTTTTAGGGTCGCAACGTGACTTATGAGTCCACTATCTAAAGCGCGCTCTACATGTTGCGAGTTGCTGTCCACGCCATAAACCGATACATTTTCAAAGGCTTTTCTTAAATCGAGGACCATGGAACCGCCTATGAGTCCTGTACCTATGAGCATTATTTTTTTCATAGTGCAGATAGATTAAGGCGTTCTAACATTGTTTGTAGCTGGGCATCTGGAATACATAAGGAGAAACGTACGTAACCAGCGCCATTACTACCAAAAATGCTTCCCGGCGCGATGAAAATATGCTGTTCATGCAGCAAGGATTCTACAAAAGCTTTGTCGTCCTGCTCACCATTAGGTAGTTTGCACCATACGAATAAACCTGCGTTTTGCACTTCTGGTTGTAAGCTTAGCGCACGTGCAATTTGTAAAATGACCGCACGTCTTTTAGCATAGACCGCATTTATATTTTCAAACCAACTCTCATCACTTTGTAGTGCAGCAATTGCTCCTTTTTGTATGCCGTAAAACATACCACTGTCCATATTTGTCTTTACTTTAAGTACTTGCTGTATGAGTTGGGCATTACCAGCAAGCATGCCCACGCGCCAGCCTGCCATGTTAAAGGTCTTGCTTATAGAATTAAGTTCGAGCGCCACGTCCATCGCGCCCTTTGCTTGTAGTATACTGTGTTTTTTATCGTAACCTACGCAGCTATACGGGTTGTCATTAATGATTAAAATATTGTGCCTGCTGGCAAAGGCTACTAAATCTGTAAACAATGTTGACGTAGCTGCAGCACCTGTGGGCATGTTAGGGTAATTTACCCATATGATTTTCACTTTGGACAGGTCTCTTTTTTCTAGAGCAACTAGGTCTGGTAACCAGCCGTTTTGTGCTGTGAGATTATAGGGCACTGGTATCGCTTCACATAAACGGGTTGCGCTTGCATACGTCGGGTATCCTGGGTCTGGTATAAGCACCTCATCGCCCGGATTTAAAAACGCCATGGAAATATGCAAAATTCCTTCTTTACTACCCATGAGCGGTATAACCTCATTTGTAGGGTTTATTGTCACATCATAATGCCTTTTGTAAAATTGTGACATGGCGTCTCGCAACTCGGGCAATCCCAAATAACTCTGGTAGCCGTGAGCACTAGCGTGAGTAAGTGCTGTTGTTAATGCTGCAAGTGCCTGCGGTGGTGGTGGCAAATCTGGGTTACCTATAGCCGCGTTGATAATGGGCTTGCCAGTAAGAACGAGCTCGCGCACCTCGCGCAGTTTGGTGGCAAAATAATATTCGGCTACGTGGTCTAATTTTCTAGAGGCAATCATATAGTATGTGATTTGTACATTCCTAAAATGCTTAACGAACCTGTGAGTGGTATGAGTTGGTCGGCTACCTTGTTAAAAGTGTCCTCGTTCCCGTAACTGACATCTACCACAAACGAAAACATAAAAGGTTCGGCAACTATGGGAATAGAAAGTATTTTGGTAAGGTTCATTTCGTTTGCAGCAAAAAGGGTAAGTACTTTTGCTAAGCTACCAGCCTCGTGCCTTGTTGTAAAAACTAAAGTCGCCTTGTCTGTATTTGCAACTTTTTTACGCTCTTTATGGACAACCATGAAACGCGTCATATTATCGGTATTTTCCTGTATCGCATCTGACAATATTGCCAAATCATACAGTTGTGCAGCTTGTTTTGAAGCGATGGCAGCAATTCCTTTTTTACCTTCTTTCAGTATGCGGGCTGCTGCAGCGGCGGTATCGTCAGTCTCCACAAGTTTGATATGTGGATAATTCTTGAAATACTGCTTACATTGTAAAAGCGCCATGGGGTGCGATTGGACCTCAACAATATCTTCTAGCGATTGCCCAGGTAGCGCCATTAGATGATGGTGAATAGGAATATAAACCTCAGCACTTATCCATAAATTGTTATTATGAATTAGCGAGTAATTTGGCAAAATACTACCTGCGATGGAATTGCCTATCGCCATAACGCCACCGTCAACTTCACCAGTTTTTACCGCAGTAGTAAGCTCGTCAAAACTGTCACAAGCCCGCATGCGTGCCTGCCCAAATAGCAACTGCGCAGCTTGCTCATGGTACGACCCTTTGATTCCTTGAATGGCGATATGGTTCATATAC
>JANQTO010000463.1 GCA_030731685.1 Nonlabens sp. | reverse complement strand
GAAGTGTTCTTCTTTTACTCATTTGCCTCGTAATGATAGAAGGCGGTTTTTTCCCTAAAGACAGTATTTTACCAGTACGAATTTCCTTTGTACTTGTAGGTTTATGGTGGATGGGATTTGCGCAAGTAACCTATGCATTTTTACCAGAAGGTTACAAAAAGGAACGTGATGGCGTAAAAAATATATTTACAAATGGTTTTGAAGAATTGAATAAAATTTGGAATCAGTTAAAGGATAACCTACAAATGCGCAGGTTTTTACTGGCATTTTTCACCTATAGCATGGCAGTTCAAACGGTAATGCTTGTAGCTGCTTATTTTTGAACTGAAGAAGTTGCATGGGATGAAGGTAAGGCAAAACAAGGACTCATAATTTCGATACTTATGATACAGCTTGTGGCAATACTAGGAGCGTTTGTGGCTAGTTCGCTTTCGCGAAAGCATGGAAATTTACCTGTTCTTATAGGAATTAATATCGTTTGGGCTGCTATATGCGTCTACGGTTATTTTGTAGAAACACCGTTACAATTTTATATAACTGCAGGAACGGTCGGGTTTGTCATGGGTTCCATTCAATCCCTTTCACGAAGCACGTATTCCAAAATGATACCCGCCGGTAGCCTAGACACGGCGTCGTTTTTTAGTTTTTACGATGTTGCTGAGAAGATAGGTATCGTGATAGGTATGTTACTGTTTGCCGTGGTAGGAGAATTGACGGGTTCTATGCGTGGCAGTATCTTATTTTTGGTTTCATTTTTTGTGATAGGAGTCATTTTATTGTTAAGAGTGCCTAGAATTGCGAAAACATAAGTTTATATAGTTTTTCTTTTTTAAATTAGTTTTTGGCTGCATATTTGGAAATCCGATATTTGACGGTTTTAAAACTTTAAAAAAACTATGAAAAAGCTACTCCTATTATTTGCAACCGTATTTGTTTTAACTTCTTGCGGCGATATAGAACCTATAGACCCAGGTCTTAATCCTGCTCTAGGTGGTGGTCCAGGCGCTGGTACGGGTAGTTTTACAGCCAAAATTGACGGTCGAGACTTTGTGGCAACGGCATTTGAAGCAGCTACGGCTACAAATAGTTTTATTGTAAGAGGTACGATAGGTGCGGAGTCTATAACAATAACAATCACATCCCAACAGGCAGGAACCTATAATTTCAATCTTGCCAGCACTATTAATGGTGGCGGTGGTATTTATATTCCCGCAAATAATGGTACGCGTAATCCATACCTAGCTGTTGATGGTTCTGACCCAACGGTTGGAACGGGAACTATCACGTTTGCCTATAATGCAGACCGCTCTAGAGCGACAGGAACCTTTAATATGATTGCCAAAAGACAGCAAGTAGACGCAGCTGGCAATTTTGTCTTTGACGCAAACAATGTCGCGGTGGGTGAGCAGGTCGTTATTACTGATGGTCGCTTTGATGTACCTGTAACTCAAGATAGTGCAAATCCAGGGTCTGGATCAGGAACACTCCGTATTGCAAACGTGGATAGAAATATTACTAATGTACGAGCCTTCCTACTTCCCGCTACAGCAAGTATTCCTGCTTCGATATCCATAGTTTATCAAACTGACGACGATAATCTAGGCCTAGTGCTAGAATCAAGCATTACACCAGGTACTTATGATATTAATGTAACTGCGCTTGACATAAGCAGTTTAATAAATGAGGATATCGTCAATAACTTGCCTACAACTACGTATACTGAGGACTCAGGAACGGTTACCATTACGGCCCACGATACAACGGCGCGTACAATTACGGGCAGCTTTAATCTCTCTTATAGCGAGTTCACAGGCCCAGCCACAACTACGGGTTCTGGAACTTTTACGGTTACCTATTAATTTAGATATTGGCTTAAGAATTTTAAGGTTAGACACTATGCCATTTCCAGTAGAAGAAAAATATATTATTGAAACGGAAAACGAACTAGGCGTAAAATTTCCAATCGGCTTTAGAAACAGGATGATGGAGTCCAACGGTGGAGAAGTAGATTTAGAAGATTTTAATTTTGAGCTTTATCCATTTTTTGATAAATCTGATAAGAAACGAATAAGCCGCACGTGCAACCATATAGGACTTGAAACAAGAAACGCAAAGTTATGGAACGGATTTCCTCAAAACGCTGTTGCTATAGGC